>JBEKCN010000036.1:0-10441 GCA_050014855.1 Streptosporangiaceae bacterium
ATGCCAATCGCCCGTCCCGATCTCCTGGCCGACCATGCCGAGCAGGTCAGCCAGCTTGCTCAACTGAATGGTCACCGCGCTCCAATCCGGCTAGCCCGACAGGCCGCTCCTGATCGCATCGGCGTACATCGAAACCAGGTCGGTCACGAACTTGGTCTGCGAGCGGGCGACAGCCTGCGGCCAGTCAAGCGGGCTGCCGCCCGCGATCTTGGTTTCGAAGTCGGCCATATCCTGCAGGGCTTTCTCGTACCCGTCGACGCTTTCTCGTACCCGTCGACCGCGCCAGCGGCGCTAGCCTGGTCGAGGACCTGCTGGTTGAGACCGCGGATGCGCTGCGCCGCGGCCTCGTCAAGCACCCCGGTCACAGGTACGTCCGAAGCGGCCTCGTCGGCGGTCTTGACGAGCGCATCGGTCGCCTCCACCGCCCCCGGCGTCAGCGCGAGGTCACGCCCGGGTTTCAGCGCGTCCGGATCGACCATGCGCGGCACCCGTGGCGAAGACGACATGTCCCGGACGAAGGCCCGCGCGCCGCGCACGATGCTCGCCCCGCCGGTGTCGATGACGGCCTTCGCCGACCCGGGATTCACCATAAGGACGTTGCTGGGGGAGATGGCCTCGACGATGTTCTCGGCCAGGAACCGGATCTGCTGGTCGCTGCGCCAGGCGAGCCCGGCGTCGTCCACGAGTCCCGCCACCGCATCGCCGGTTGCCAGGTAGGCCTGGACGAGCCGGCGCAGCCACGGGTTGTGCGTCCAGGCCGGGTCGGCGAACCGCCGGTCGCCACGCTTCGGCTCAACGGCGGACCTGCCGAGCGCGACGCGGTCGAGCTCACCGACCATGATCGACAGCCGGCGGCCGACCTTACGGGGCCTGCCGGCCAGGCTGGCGGTGAACTCGACGCCGGGCCGGCCGGGCAGCCAGCGTCGCACCGGCCCGGCTCCTACGTCGATCAGCAACTGGTCGAGGGGCGCCGCCGCGTTGTCTGCGTTGGCCTGCGCAGTTGCCATCGCCGATCTCCAGGGTGAGACACCGATGCCCGCGTGGTGGTAAGGGTGTGTTCGCTATGACATTGCCCTCCCTGGCGGGGGCCGTCGATGGCTGGAGCGACAACACGATGCCAGATCCGCGGTGGTGGCGCACAACGGGGTCACCCGGGATACGGGTCAAACCTGCCGCCGGGGAACAGTGCGCCCGGGGCCAGGTTCAAGGCGGTCACTGGGGCGGCCGCCGGACAATATCCGCGGTAGGACTTGGTACCAGGGAACATAGACGACGGGTTTCATCACCGTGATGATGGAGCTGTGCTCGGCGTCCGCGCGACAAGGGTTTCCGGCTGGGAGGCGCCAACCGGCCCGAACTTCTGTTCGGCGACAAGCAAGCGTCCCAGGGCGCACCGCGAGCCTGATGACGAAGAGCAGAATGCAGGCGAGGGTGGGCTGCAGGCCCCGGCATGCTCCGTGGCGGCGCAGCGGACGCGCATAGGTTAAGGATGGCGTGATGAGCGACGACCGTGACACCACCATCGCCACCGCCACCGTGACAAGTGAGGAAACGCCGTACGGTGTGCGCATCAACACGGGGGGCCATGCGCTGCGTGGCGACGAACCGGTCGACCACGGCGGCGGCGACACTGGTCCGGCTCCGTTCGGCCTGCTGCTGTCCGGGCTCGGTGCCTGCACCGCGATCACGCTGCGAATGTACGCCGAACATCAGAGCTGGCCGCTGGCTGGCGTGGATGTCGAGCTGACCTACGTCGTCAAAGACCGGAACACCAGGTGGATCGACCGGCTGATCACCCTGCACGGCGCCGACGAGGACCAGCGCGCGAAGCTGGCCGAGATCGCGGAGAAGACCCCGGTCACCAGGGCGGTCCGGGCGGGAACCGGGATCCGTACCACAACCGCGGCAGTCTGACCGGTGGCCACGCACGCGACGGAGCAGCCCAGGCAGTGGGGCGTGATGATCCCATGACCGAGCGGATCGTCGTCATCGGGGCGGACGCGGCCGGGATGAGCGCAGCCTCGCAGGCCAAGCGAATCGCAGGCGACGCGGTCGAGATCGTCGCGTTCGAGCGCGGAGAGTACAGCTCCTACGCTGCCTGTGGCATCCCGTACTGGGTAGCCGGCGATGTCGACGGGCCGGAGCGTCTGGTCGCCCGTTCGCCGGACGCACACCGGCGCAACGGCATCGACCTTCGGATGCGAACCGAGGTGGAGAAGATCGACCTCGCGGCCGGACGGGTGCTCGCTCATGACCTTGCCGCCGGGCGGTCGTTCCGGGAAGGCTTCGACTCTCTGGTCATCGCGACCGGCGCGGTCCCGGTGCGACCGCCACTGCCCGGCGTGGACGCCATCGGCGTGTTCGGCGTGCAGACTCTCGACGACGGTACCGCGCTCCTGGCGGATCTGCACCGCGCGCAGCCGCGGCGGGCCGTGGTGGTCGGCGGGGGCTACATCGGCGTGGAGATGGCCGAGGCACTTGTGCGACGCGGGGTCGCTGTCACCGTCGTCGATCAGGCCGCGCAGCCGATGACCACGCTCGACCCGGACATGGGTGCGGCGGTAAACCGGGCCATGGAGGACATCGGCATCGATATGCGCACCGACACCGCCGTCATCGGATTCGAGACCGGCAGCAACCACAGGATCCGCTCGGTGCTGACCGCCGACGGCTCCATCCCGGCCGACGTCGTCGTCCTCGGCCTCGGAGCACGGCCGAACACCGCGCTCGCACAAGATGCCGGCCTGGCGCTGGGCGATCACGGCGGCCTGCGCACGAACATGCAGATGCAGGTTCTCGGCCACGAGAATATCTGGGCCGGCGGCGACTGCGTGGAGGTCCTCAACCTGGTTTCGGGTCAGTACCAGCATGTGGCGCTCGGCACCCACGCCAACAAGCAGGGCCGGGTCATCGGGCACAATCTGGCCGGCTCCTACGCCACGTTTCCCGGGGTGGTCGGCACGGCGGTGAGCAAGGTGTGCCATCTGGAGATCGCCCGGACTGGGCTGCGCGAGCGCGACGCCACCCGCGCCGGATTCAAATACGTGACCGTAACCGTGCGGTCCACGACGAAGGCCGGCTACTTCCCGGGTACCCAGCGGATGAACGTCAAGATGACCGCCGAACGCTGCACCGGACGTCTGCTGGGAGTGCAGATCGTCGGTCAGGAGGGATCGGCCAAGCGGATCGACACGGCTGCGACAGCGCTATGGAACCGGATGACGGTAGAAGAGATGACCGCCCTGGACCTCGCGTACGCTCCGCCGTTCGCCCCGGTGTGGGATCCGATTCTCGTGGCGGCACGGCAGGCCGCCGGGGCCGTGCGCCAGGCCGGCGACGGCCGGCGATGACGCGCCTTTCATTCGCGTATAACAGTGGCGGCTCTCCTCACCGCGTCATTCTCCTCATCGCTATCGCTCGACTTCTTAGCGCCGGCCGGGAGCTTCAGTTCCCACGGTCAGCCATCAGCGCTGCGCCGACCGATCGCGCTGCGGATTTTCGGGTATCCCAAGGGCGGCGGTGTTGCTGCGTGTTGCGAGCTTCCTCGTGCCCGCTGTCTATGGACTGTCTGGTTAGGGGACCCGGCCGCGCAGGAATTTCCCGATCTGCTCGGTGGCGTCGGCTGCCTCAGGGGTGCCGAGCAGGAGCTGGTAGACGTGGGGCAGGCCCTCGCCGATCTGCAGGGTGACGTCGGCCCCGGCTGCGGCTGCTGCGGTGGCCAGGCGTTCGGAATCGCTGAGCAGCAGGTCGGCCGTGCCGACCTGGATGAGCAGCGGCGGGAGCCCGGACAGTGCGGCGAACAGCGGCGAGGCCAGGGGCGTCTTGGGGTCAGCCCCGGCCAGGTAGTCGGAGGCGAACTGACGAAGCATGGCGGGGGTGGAGATCGGATCCTGCTCGGCGCGCTCGGTCATCGAGGCCCCCGAGCTGGTCAGATCCACCGTCGGGGACATCAGTACGGCGGCCCCGGGCAATGCCTCTCCGGCGTCACGCGAGGCCACGAGCAGGGCGACGGCGAGCCCTCCGCCAGCCGAGTCGCCGGCCACCGCTATTGAGCCTGGGCTCAGGTCCTGGCCGGTGCGCAGCCAGCGCCACGCGGCCAGGACGTCATCGATGGCGGCAGGGAAGGGATGCTCGGGGGCCAGGCGGTATTCGGGGAACAGCACCCGCATCCCGCTGGCCCGTCCCAGCCGGGCGGCCAGCTCGCCGTCGCTCCGAAGCGACCCGAGCTCATAACCTCCGCCGTGCAGGAAGAGGAGCACCCGGCCGGTGTCGGTTCCCGGGGCGGCCAGCCAGTGGGCGGGCACCCCGCCAGCGGTCACCTCCGTCACCAGCACGTCGTCAGGCACCGGATGAAGGCGGTCCCCGGGGACGAAGTCGGCGCGAAGCTCTTCCAGCGCCGGCGGGGTCTGGCTGGCACTGGCCTTCCGCCGGTCCCTGAGGGTGTCGATCACGTCCTGCATGGCCTGGCTCGGCATGTCGGCATCTCCTTTGGCCTGGGCTGCCTGTCTGATTCAGCATTGTGTCGCTTCGGTAGCCCGGCCAGGATGCCGGCGCTTCGGCCGATTGCTCCTGACCATCACGCTGGCCACCCCTAACGACCGTGTTGCTGCACCTCTGCCGCCGAGAGCTGCGGGGCCAGACGACCCAGCCGCCGTACGCCCCGGTCCGGCCCGGCATTTCGCCTCAACGTACGTACGGCCAGGCTGCGGGCATTGCGAACCTGGGAACGGGACGACCCTCGAACCTCAGCCGGCCGATCGCCGCCCCGCCCGGCCGGCGCGCCGGCCTACCCGGCACCGACGGCCACCGTCCACGAGGCGCCACCAAGGCCGGCCCCTACCCGCGCGGACAGCGGAGGTCTGGAGTCTCTTGCAGCTCAGGCGCCAGCTCCGTCGCCAGGCGTCCTCGCGCAGCACGCGCCGAGGCGACGACGCCCTCACTAAGCAGTGGCGGTCTCACCATCCGGGAACACTTCGCTGAGCCGCCCGGTACTGACGTCAAAAACGAATCCCCTGACCGGAACGTCCGGCGAGATCCACGGATGTGACCTGGCCTTCTGGATCTGCTCCTTGGTGTTAGCCTCGGCGTCGGTGAAGCTGTAGAATTTAGCCGGCGCAATCGGCGCCCGCCCTGTCTCTTTGCGGAGCCGGTCCTCGAACTCGCTGTCGGTGAACCTGAGCATCCCGCAGTCGGTGTGATTGATGATCATTATCTCCCGGCTGCCCAGCAGCCTGGTCGAGAGAACAAGCGACCGGACCGCGTCGTCATCGATCACGGTGCCGAAGTTCCTGATCATGTCGACATCGGCATCGGCGAGACCCAGCAGCTGCCCGATGTTGGTTAGCCGGGGATCCGCGCAGGTGACGATCGCGATCTGTGGCGCCGGCGGCTTCGCACGGCCGGGATCGTAGTCGTTGGCGATGGTCGCATTGGCGCGCAGCGCCTCGTCGATGATACTCATGACCCTTTCTCCTTCTCCTTGGGCGTGCCGGTTCTCCCGGTCGCGTCACGACCAGCCTGCTGAGCTTCCCGCCGGGCACGGTCAGGTCGAGCCCGCCCACGGCCACGATGCCGTCCGGGCACTGCTTCATTGCCTGCCCGGAAGTGATCACAGCCGGGCCCCTCCGGTCATCGGCGGGCTGGCACTGACCCCAGGATCACGCTCGCGGCCGGGCCGTCGCGCCCGTGTAAGTCCCTGGCCTACCGGCCAGCAGCGGTCCGGCCAGCGAACGACTCCGACTGGGCCGGTAACAGCCAGGTTGGCGCTGCACACTGGTCATGTGCGGATCACTATCCGGGTGCGGCCCGGCTCAGCCCATCCGGGTGCCGGCGGCGAACATGCCGGCGCCCTGGTCGTGCGGGTGAGCGCCCGGGCCGTGGACGGCAAGGCGACCGAGGCGGCGCTGGCCGCGGTGGCCGACGCATTCGGCGTCCGCCGCAGCGCCGTCACGCTGGTGTCCGGGGCATCAAGCCGCACCAAGATCGTCGATATCGCCGCGGGCGACCTACGTATCCTCGCGGACCTACTGGCCAGAACGGGCCAAAGCTGAGCCCGGACTTGGGGGCGGCCGAGGCAGCCGGCCTGCGCGGGGATCACTACGATCGTCAAGCCGACACCGGTTCCGCCGCGCGGAGGGATCATCCTAAGTTTTGGACGTGCCTGTTGCTGGCCGAGAACAAAGCGCCGGCGGCCGCGGTGCGAGCGCCTCCGGCCGGGGTTACAGGTGGGAGGCGAGCTCGGTGACGATGTCCGCGGCTGACTGTCGCTCTTTCGCCAGTGCGACGCCCTGTCCGGCCCACATTGAGAGCGCTTCGATCTGACCGGTGGTCCCGGCCATCGGCGGTGCTGGTTCGTAACGAACGATTGCTTCGCCGGAGGCGAAGCGCGCGATCACGTCGCCCGCTCCTGGCCGCTGGCCGTCCGGAGGGCGGCCCGCGGCCTCCCACGCCGTGGCCGTTGAGTTGCGGAGCGCGCGGTGGGGAGCATCGGGCCACCCGACGTCGTACAGGTTGGGGTACCACTGCGGATCGGTCTCGGCTCCGGCGACCCGGAGTACGGGATCAAGAACCTGCTGGTGCGTAACCTGGAGCACCTGTCACCCGGGCAGTTCGCCAAGGTCATGGACACCCTGGGGAAGGACAGGTACGGGCAGGAGATCGCCGCTGTCTGGATCGCGAAGGAAAAACTCCGCCACGCGCTGAACCTGCGGGCACGCATCACCGGCTCTGCCCCGTGCGAGCGCGGCGTCCGCGGCCGGCTGGCCGCCTTCTACGACTGGTGCGCCCATAACGACGACATTCCCCAGATCTTGTCCCTGGCTAAGACGATCTCCCGGTGGGAGGACGAGATCGTCTGCGCGATCCTGACCGGAGTCACGAACGCCACCTCAGAAAGCCTGAACCGGCTCGCCAAACTCGAAGCCCGCCTGGCATACGGCTTCCGCAACCCGGCACACCAGCGCCGGCGGGTCCGCATCGCCTGCACCCGCGGATACCGCCGCCGGTCACGCGCCGCGACCACCAGCATGACACGAACGGTAACCGGACGGAAACCCGATCCCGGCTAACTTCGAAGAGCCGTATTACTGCGGCGGCGGGGTGTAGCGACGCCGGTGGCACAAACGACGGCAGCTAACCTTTTCCTTCTGACTAATTTTATTGTTCCTCCTTTCATGACCATTAGCTTACTTACCAGACGCGCACATAATCGATCACCATCTGGGCGGATGAAAAGTTGGCCGGGACTGGTCCGCCACCCTCACCGCCTACCGCCAGATTCAGGATCATGAACGCTGCCCTGTTGAACGGCCAGTTGGGCAGGTCCGACGGTCTCACTGTCAGGTAAACCTTGTTATCCGTGCTGAACTGGAGAATATTCTTCTCCCAGTGCAGGTGGCACACGTGCCAGCCGGTGTCGACCCCGCCCGGAACCGGCGCCTCTTTGCGCGTATCCTGCCCACGGTTATTCGCAGTATGCACCGAAGAGTTAGGCTGCCACCCAGGCTGGCCGTAGACCTCTATCATGTCAATCTCACCGCATCGCGGCCAGCCGACCGAAAGGTAATCATCTCCGATCATCCACCACGCGGGCCAGGTCCCGATTGCCCGTTCGAACTTTATCCGCGCCTCGAAGTCGCCATGGTTGCGGGAGAAAATCCCCTGTGTCGTCAGGCGCGCGGAGGTGTAGGCAGCGCTCCCCGGCGGCCCGCGCAGTGCCCTGATGACGAGGTGCCCCTGGCCGTCCAGGTAGCTGTTCGCGCGGCTGTCGGTGTACGTCTCCAGCTCGTTGTTATCCGTCCACCGCCCGAGGTCGTAGCCCCATTTCGATGGATCGGGCGCCGCACCGGCCGGGCCATTGAATTCATCTCTGAATACATATGACAATGGCGCCGTTCTCTCCTTCGTTTCCTCCCTCACCGTGTACACCCCGGTCGCAGCCAGGCCAGCTAGGGCGAGCAAACCTGTCGCTCGCCCTAGCACCGTCCGGCGTGTCAGTGTCAGTTTGAGCGCCCTATGCTAACACTGGCCGGATTGTTGTCGGTGTCCGCGCCGACTGTGCCGCCGCTGCCCGCGATAGTGAACGCCGCGTTGGAGATGTTAGCCGCGAGGTAGGATGCGCTCTGCGCACCGTAGCCAAGCTCCAGCCGGTAACGGACATGATCCGCATGGGCTGTCGCCTCGTCACCCTTGGCGATGTACTGAACGAAGATGACACCAAAGGTGCTGACCCAGTAGGAAATCAGCCAGGGGTCGTCCCCATTGCCCCAGGCACCGAACGGGGCGGCAAACACGGTGGACGGCCCGCTGGCTGTCACACCCGCCTCGGACTTTATCTCCGCCAGCCCGGCCGTCATTTCAGCCGTCACGCGCGCCTCGTACTGCGCGTCCGTCTGGCCGAAATTCCAGATGTAGTACTGGTAGGCACTATCCGTCATGTCGGCCTGGTCAAGACCAACCAGGCACGACGCGGGGGCGTACGGCATATAGGCATGCCCGCATTCACCCGCATGGAATTGGATCATCCAGCCCTGGCTGGCCATCGTCTGGATGGTCGACCATGGCGCGTAGGCGGTACCGAATTGGGTATAATCCTGATTCGCGTACCCGGTGACCACGAACATCACGGCGTGGAACCCGTACTTCCGGAGGACCGGGGTCGCCTGTGTGTTATTCGGGAATCCGTCATCGAACGTGATCAGGACCGGCTTGGCCGGGAGAGTCTTGGCCGTCCCCGCCAGCCAGGCCGTATACTGGCCCGGCGTGATGGTCGCATAGCCGTTACTCGACAGCCAGGCCATCTCCGCCGTGAAATTGGCCAGCGTCGTGTTGTAGTAGTCGACCGAGCCGGCCACCGAAGATGGTGTGCCGATGCCGTGGAAGCACAGCACGGGAATCTGCTTCACACTGGACGACTGCACCGATGCCGCCGTCTCACCAGCACCGCTGCTGCAAGACGCGGTGGACACCAGGCCCAGCACCAGCACTAGCGGGAGAACCGCCAGTGCAATTTTATGCACGATGATTCCTTT
Organism: Streptosporangiaceae bacterium; assembly: GCA_050014855.1. Classification (GTDB taxonomy): domain Bacteria; phylum Actinomycetota; class Actinomycetes; order Streptosporangiales; family Streptosporangiaceae; genus Bog-532. Next base: position 9,030 of record JBEKCN010000036.1, read on the forward strand.
CTTAACGCTGACGGCGGATACACCTCTACGCAATTCGGGCGCGCGTCCCGCGCTGCTGGGTTCCAGTCACCATCACACGTGGCCTCACCGCTGATCGTCCGTCAGCGATCGAACGAACCGGCATTCCTGGAGTGTCCATCGCTACGGCATGAGCTACTTGCGTAGCCGGATCATAACAGTTTGAATATCCCCATATCACTGAGCGTATACAGAGACTGAATCGCTGGCGTCTCCTGCCCCGGGTCACCACGCTGATCGGGAGGCTGTGCCACGTCCGCTACACCCCTCGCGGCTCCTATTTACCGCACCGGATGGGCTTCACCCCACAGGTGCCTGTCCACCGGGCGATAGAGCGTGATGAGGCGGCGATCGCCGCGTGGCGGGCCCAGACGTGGGCCAAGGTACGAGGCTAGCGGCGGCGACCGGGGCGTTCATCTGCTTCGAGGACGAAGCGGGCCAGAACCTGCGGCCACCCAAGGCCCGGACCTGGGCTCCCCGCGGCCGCACCCCCAATGTCAGGGTGTCCGGCAAGGGATCCGGGCGCGTGTCGGTCGCGGGGCTGGTCTGCCTCAAGGCTGAGGCGCGGGGCCGCTTGTTCTACCGGGTGCGGGTGCACCGGGGACGCAAGGGCGAGCACCGCAGCATGTCCGAAGCCGATTACGCCGGCCTGATCACCGCCGCGCACCAGCAGCTGCATGCCCCGGTCATCCTGATCTGGGACAACCTCAACACCCACATCAGTGCCGTGATGCGCACATTCGCCGGTGCGCATTCGGACTGGCTGACCGTCATCCAGCTGCCCTCCTACGCCCCGGACCTCAACCCCGCCGAAGGTGTCTGGGCGAATATGAAAAACGGCCTGGGCAACCTCGCCACCCCCACTGTCAGCGACCTGGCCGCCATCGTCAAGAACCGGCTCAAGAGAATCCAGTACCGGCCCGAGCTCAGCGTTAGCCGTGCGTTAGCCGGCGTATCGGCCAGGTCGACCTCGAACCCGTCAATGGCCAGCAGCCGCCACTCCCGCAACCACGCCCCCGCGTGTCCGCGGTGGCCACCGCCTCAGCCACGCCCTCGAAGATCTCCGGCATCACGTCGCGGCCCAGCCGCTTACGGGCCTGGGTGATCCCGCTGGCCGTCGGCACGCTCCAGGCCGCGTTCCAGCATCCCCAGTCCGACAGCGAGCCGGTCACCCTGGCGCGACCTCTTCATAGTCGTCGTCCGGAAACAGCGACATCGCCATCGTCAGGTACGCCACGACATGCGCGGGGAGCTTCCCGCCCGACCGCTTCTCCGCGACCCCGCAGGCAGCGACCGCCACGTCGATCACATCCCGCGGCACCGCGGCCACCAGCACGCCCAGCGACACCTGATCCGGACGAACCACCACACCAGAGCCCATGGCCGCAGATCAA
>JBEKCN010000037.1:0-10367 GCA_050014855.1 Streptosporangiaceae bacterium
CGATGTCGGCCTTCACGGCGGCCAGGTCGAGGGTCTGGAACTCCGCGCGGTAGTCGAGCTCGCCGTGGTACGGGTCGGTTTCTGGCGGGTTCTTGGCGAGGATCTTCAGGTTGAGGCGGTTCGGCCACCACTCGCGGTTGGGGTCGCCCTGGGTGGGGTCAACGCGGCCGTGGACGACCGGGCATCCCTCCGCGCTCGCCCCCGCGGTTTCCTCAGCAACCTCAGGGGTCTCACCGTCGGCAATGATTGGATCGTGGTTCTCGGACATGGAAATCCTTCCTGGCAGTCTCAGGAACTGCGGGCGGTGGAACAGCCGGGGCACAGGCCCCAGTAGACAACCTCGGCCTCGTCGATCGAGAAGCCGTGGTCGCCGGAGGCGGTCAGGCAGGGCGCCTCGCCGACCGCGCAGTCGACGTCAGCGACGGCACCGCATGACCGGCACACGACATGGTGGTGGTTGTCCCCGACGCGTCCCTCGAACCGGGCCGGGCTGCCGACCGGCTCGATGCGGCGCACGAGCCCCGCCGTGGTGAGCGCGTGCAGGGCCTCATACACGGCCTGCAGGGAGACATGGCCAATGCGATCGCGCACTCCGGCGGCGATCGCCTCGACGCCCAGGTGGTCACCGTCCCGGACGGTCTCGAGCAGGGCGACGCGGGCGGCGGTCACCCGCAGGCCGGCGCCGCGCAGCTCGTCGGCGGTGGCCGGCGCCCGGGATGGGGTCATAGGCAAAACCTATCCTTATAAAGACGAATAGTTCAAGAAAACAAATGGTGCAATTTAGTGTCATATCAGGCTACGCACGGCGGCTTAAATAGCACGTCAGGCACCGCGCTGCGGCCGGAACACGCATAGCGGTGGCCAAGGTCGCGGAGGTGACGCTGGCCGGTGCTAGCGGGGCGGCTCGCCCAGCGCGCGGCGGACCGCCCGGGCCTGGGCCGCCAGGCGGTCGATCTCGGCGATGCCGTACTCGTCGGCGGCCGCGCGGGCCAGCATGTCCAGGTGCCGGTCGTGCAGCTCGGCCAGGGCCGCGGCCTGTTTCCCGTCCCGGTAGGCGCTGTCCGCCGCGCCGACCTCGGCGGCGTAACGCTCCAGCGCCCCGACACGGCGGATAGTGCTGGCCTCCGCGAGCCGGGCGGCGCGGTCCTGCTGGCTCAGCAGCGCGGCGGCCTGCGGGCCCGCGCTGCCGGCCGGCCATTCGGCCCGCCGGGCGCGCAGCTCTGCTCGCCGGGCCCCGAGCTCTGCTCGCCGGGCCCCGAGCTCTGCTCGCCGGGCCCCGAGCTCTGCTCGCCGGGCCCGGAGCTGGGCCTGTTCGCGCAGCGCCACAGCGATCTCCCACTCCTGGCTGGCCAGGGCCGCGTTCGTGGCGTGCCGGTCGAGCAAGTCGTCCCGGCACACCAGCGACGAGGTGACGGCGTCGATCGCGTCCTGGGCCCGCCGCAGGAGCACCCGGGACCGGGCGTCGAAATCGGCGCCGATCAGGTAGCGGCCATGGTGGGTGCGGGCCGCGGTTTCGGCGGGCGTGCGCCCGCTGGGCTGGCCGAACCGGACGACGCGGACGCCGAGGATCACGGTCGTGACCATCGCGATGATGCCCGCGGCCAGCAGCGCGAAGTGGTTGGACGCCGTTTCCCAGCTGGCCGGGCCCTGGAAGATGAGCACTCCGATGGCCAGCGGTGTGGTGCCGAACAGCGCGGTCAGGCCGGCGGCGGCCAGGCCGGTGACCGTTCCGTCGATGGTGGCCAGCCGCCGGGCGGGCTCGGTGGGCAGATAGTAACGGCGCCGGACCGGGCGGTCCTGGGCCGCAGGCGGCAGCAGGGCACCGCGGGAAGCCAGCAGGTCGCGGTCCGGCCGCGGGATACCGGGATCGACCGCGGGCCGCCGCAGGCTGGCATCAGCCCAGAGCGCGTCGCGCTGGTCATCCATCGGCCCGCTCCTGTCCCGCTAACTGCGAAAGCCGAGAAGAAGGTGGATTCGCCCTCAGGGTAACGCGGCCGGGCCGGCGCGGTACAGCCGCGGCCACCGGAACCGTGCCGCGGGCCCCCGCCTGGTCAGCGGGCTGGGCGGCCCAGCAGCTTCTCGAGACTGCGGCGCTCCCGCTTGGTCGGGCGGCCTGCGCCGCGTTCGCGCTGGGCCACCGGCACCATCTTCTCCCGCGGTGGCGGAGGCGGGCTGTGATCGACGTAGCATTCCGCTGCGGTCGGCGCGCTGGCCCGCTTGCTGATAACCCGCTCGACGACCACGATGCGCTCGCGGCCCTCTTCACGGAGCCGCACCTCGTCACCGGCCCGGACGGAGTGGGCAGGCTTGACCCGCGCGCCGTTGACCCGGACGTGCCCGGCCCGGCAGGCACCGGACGCGGCCGAGCGGGTCTTGACCAGCCGCACCGACCAGATCCAGCTGTCGACCCGTCCCGTCTCGTCACCCGCCACGTCGCCACTGTAGTGCGCCGGGCGGGGGGCCCGGCGCGGTGCCCGGCGGCCAGTTTCCCCGGCCGGCCTGCTCGTTTCCCCGGCCGGCCTGCTCGCTTATCGCCGGGAGATACCCAAGGTCTACGAGGCCGATTACGTGGGCGCGGTGGCCAGCGACGAGACCGGCTTGCGGTGCTCAGCCGTCGTGGAGGGCACCCCGAGCGGTACCGTCCTCATCGGGTCCAGCCGCGACGTGGCCGGGTTCTCCCGGCGGCCAGATCCTGCGGCCCTGGCCGAGATGGCCCGCCGCGCCATCCCGCTGTTCCCGTTCCTGGCCACGGTCCGGGTCATCCTCAGCTACACCGGCTTCCGGCCGGCCTCGCCGGACCACCTGCCGGTCATCGGCGCCGGCCCCCGGTGCCGGGCCTGTTCCACGCGACCGGCCACGAGGGGGCCGGGATCGGCCTGGCCCCGGCCACGGCGGAACTCGTAACGGCGCTCATCGACGGCACCGGACCGGTCGTGACGGTGCCGCCGGTAGACGCGGCGCCGTTCGCGCCGGCCCGGTTCGCCGCTCAGCGCGGCACCCTGGGGGCGTTTCGGCAGGTTACGGCGTGGCGCGAGGATCGGTCGTGATAGCGAGGACATGTGCGTAATGAGCGGGTGAGCTTCACTTTCGACGGTGCCCCCATGGCTGCGCAGCGAGGCCAGACGGTGGCCGCGGCGCTGCTCGCGGGCGGGGTCAGCTCCTGGCGGGTGACCCGATCCGGCGGCCGGCCGCGGGGGCTGTTCTGCGGCATCGGCGCCTGCTTCGACTGCCTGGCGGGCGTCAACGACGACCGCTGCGTGCGGGCCTGCCTCATCCCGCTGCACGACGGGGACCGGGTGCGCACCAGCGTCTCGCTGGGCCCGGCGGAATGAGCACGGCCGGATGAGCACGGCGATCCGGGCCGACGTCGCCGTGGTGGGCGCCGGGCCCGCGGGGATGGCGGCGGCGCTGGCCGCCGCGGACCTGGGCTGCCAGGTGGTCCTGGTGGACAGCGGGCCCGCCACGGGCGGCCAGGTCTACCGGGCGCCGATGGCGGCCGGCGCAGCGGACGGCCCCCGGGTGAGCAGCCGGAAAATGCCCCGCCGGCTGCGGCGGGCCGCCGCCCACGAGGGCATCCACCACTTGCCGGAGACGACCGTCTGGCAGGCGACCGCGCCGGACCGGGCAGCGGAGGCCGGCGGTCACGCCGTGACCGGTGACCTGGCCCGGACCGGTGACCTGGCCCGGACCGGTGACCTGGCCCGGACCGGTGACCTGGCCCGGACCGGTGACCTGGCCCGGACCGGTGACCTGGCCGGGATCGGCTCGCCGGAGTTCGTGCTCTGGCTGGCCGACGCGGCCGGGCGGGCGCCCGCCGCGAGCGCCGGTCCCGACCTGCTGCGCGTGCGCGCCGTCGTGATCGCCACCGGCGCGACGGAGATCACCGTGCCGTTCCCGGGCTGGGACCTGCCGGGCGTGACCACCGCGGGGGCGGCCCAGGCCCTGCTGAAGGCGCACGGCGTCGTGGCCGGGCACCGGGTGCTGGTGGCCGGCTCCGGCCCGCTGCTGCTGCCGGCAGCGACCGCGCTCGCCGCCGCCGGGGTCCGGGTGCTGGCGGTGCTGGAGGCCAACCCGGCGGGACCGGCCGCGGCCCGCGCCGCCGCGCTGGCGCCGTTCACCGAGAAGGTCGCCGAGGCCGCCGGCTACGCGAAGGTACTGGCCCGGCACCGCGTCCCGGTGCTGACCGACCGCGCGGTGACCGCCTGCCACGGCGCCGGGCGGGTCCAGCGGGCGACCATCAGCCGGCTGACCCGGGACTGGCGCCCGGTGCCCGGGCCGGGGCGCGAGGTGGCCGTGGACGCGGTGCACACCAGCTTCGGGTTCTGCCCAGCGCTGGACCTGCCGCGCCTGCTGGGCTGCGCCGACATCCCGCAGCCGGGCCGTCCGGCCGCCGCCGTGTGGCACGACGGTGACCTCGCGACGTCGGTCCCCGGGGTCTTCGCGGCGGGTGAGACGACCGGCGTGGCCGGGGCCGACGTCGCCGAGCTGGAGGGGTACATCGCCGGGGCGGCCGCCGCGCGGTTCCTGGGGCGGATCGGCGCGGTGACGTTCGGGAAGAGAACGGCCCGGGTGCGGGCGGGCCTGACCCGGGCCCGCCGGTTCGCCCGCGTGGTGGACGACCTGTACCCGTTCCAGACCGGCTGGCTGGACTGGCCGGCGCCCGATACGGTCACGTGCCGCTGCGAGGAGGTGCCCTGGTCGGCGATCGGCGAGGCCGTGGCCGGGGGCGTTCGGGACGTCCGCGCGGTCAAGGGCGTCACCCGCTGCGGGATGGGGTACTGCCAGGGCCGGGTCTGCGGGCCGGTCCTGCAGCAGGCGGTCGCGACCGCGGCCGGGCGCAGCCTGACCGAGGTCGGTGACCTGCAGTCCCGCCCGGTGGTGACGCCGGTGACGCTGGCCGCCATCGCCGCGTCCGGAGTCTCCAGCGGCTCCGGCGGGCCCACCAGATCTGGCGGGCCCGGAGTCTCCAGCGGTCAGAGCGTCGGCAGGTAGCGGTCCAGCTCATACTCGGTGACCTGCCGGCGGTACTGGATCCACTCCTCGCGCTTGTTGCGCAGGAAGAAGTCGAAGACGTGCTCGCCTAGGGTCTCCGCGACCAGTTCGCTGTCCTGCATGACGTTGATCGCCTCGCCCAGGTCGTGCGGCAGCGGCTTGATGCCCATGGCCCGGCGCTCGGAGCTGGTCAGCGCCCACACGTCGTCGTCGGCCGGCGGCGGGAGCTCGTAGTCGTCCTCGATGCCCTTGAGCCCGGCCGCGAGGATGAGCGCGTAGGCGAGGTAGGGGTTGCACGCGGCGTCGATGGAGCGGAACTCGACCCGCGTGGAGTTGCCCTTGTGCGGCTTGTACATCGGTACCCGGACCAGCGCGGACCGGTTGTTGTGGCCCCAGCAGATGTAGGCCGGGGCCTCCCCGCCCGCGCCCGCGGTGCGCTCGGCCGCGCCCCACAGCCGCTTGTAGGAGTTGACCCACTGGTTGCAGACGGCAGTGATCTCGGCGGCGTGCCGGAGCAGCCCGGCGATGAACGCCCGGCCGATCTTGGATAGCTGCAGCTCCGCGCCCGGCTCATAGAAGGCGTTCCGGTCGCCCTCGAACAGCGACACATGGCTATGCATGCCGGAGCCGGGATAGTCGGTGAACGGCTTCGGCATGAACGTCGCGTAGACACCCTGCTCGATCGCGACTTCCTTCATGACCAGGCGGAACGACATGATGTTGTCCGCCGTGGTCAGCGCGTCCGCGTACCGCAGGTCGATCTCCTGCTGACCAGGGCCGTCCTCGTGGTGGCTGTATTCCACGGACAGGCCCATGCTCTCCAGCATCATGATCGACGTCTTGCGGAAGTCGTGCGCGATGCTGTGCGGGGTGTGGTCGAAGTAACCGCCGGAGTCGATGGGCTCTGGCCTCTGGCCGGGCCGCGGCTTTTCCTTGAGGAGGAAAAACTCGACCTCGGGGTGCGTGTAAAAGGTGAACCCGAGGTCGGAGGCGCGGCCGAGCGCCCGCTTGAGCACCCAGCGGGGATCGGCATAGGAAGGTGATCCGTCCGGCATCAGGATGTCGCAGAACATCCTGCCCACCCCGGGCGCCTCCCCCTTCCACGGGAGCAACTGGAACGTCGACGGGTCCGGCTTCGCGATCATGTCCGCCTCATAGATGCGGGCGAACCCCTCGATCGCTGACCCGTCGAAGCCAATGCCGTCCGCGAAGGCGCCCTCGAGCTCGGCCGGGGCGACGGCGACGGATTTCAGGTAGCCGAGCACGTCGGTGAACCAGAGCCGGACAAATCGAATGTCCCGCTCCTCCAGCGTGCGCAGCACGAATTCTTGCTGCCTGTCCACGCCTCTCACCTTAGACGCCCCCGATCCAAATCCGAGCCTCCCATGTGGCGTGCTCCGCGGCGCGCCGGCCGGTCCTCGCTGACCGCCACGCTGCCTCCGGTACTGGATAGCAGTGTGCCGCGCCGTTGTTTCCTCGGAGTTACATGTGGCTCTGCGGCACCCGCTGCTCAGCCGGATCACCAGCTCGGACCGGCCCGCACGGACCAGAAGGCGCTACAGGCCGGCGAACCTCGCCAGCCGGTCCAGGCCGACGCCACTGATCAGCAGGCGCTCCTTGCGGCTCGCGGTGAGCTGCGCGGTCCAGTCGGTGAACCCGCCGTCGCCGATCTCCATTAGTTCGCCGCGGACGTGGGCGTTGACCTTGAAGCACAGGTCGCGGTAATAACCGCGGCCGCGCTGCCGGGTGTGGTCCAGCACGATCACCGCGGTCGCGGCCGGGCCCCGGTCGTGGTCGAGCTCATCGACGACCGCGGCCGCGATCCGTTCCCCCGCGTCGCCGAGCGGCGTCAGCGCCACGTGGATGTGCCGGAGCCCGGTGGCGGCCAGCCCGGCCACGGCAAAGCGCAGGTGGGCGGTCAGCGCGGCTCGCTCGAACCGGTAGCTGCCCGTGTCACGGCCCGCCGTGACCAGCCCGAACAGGCTAAAGTGCGCTTCCGCGGCCGGGCCGGCGAACAGCTGGGTGCGGGTAACGCGCTGGACGCCGGCCAGCTTGACCGTCCCCGCCTGGGACTGGGCCCGGCGGCGGGTCGCGGCCTCCAGCGCCAGGGCGCTGGTGGGATCCGCCGCGACCTCACACGCCCGGATGGTGGTCAGCACCATGTGCTGGCTGACCGTGTCCAGTACCGAATGGGTCCCGAGCGGCACGACCGGAGCCAGCGTCAGCAGCTCCACGTCCTCCGGCAGGCCGGCCAGCAGCGCGTCCTCAGCCCGCCGGATCGACCGCCACGGGGTACGGCCGGGCCGGGAAAACCGGTCGCGGGCGTACCGGCGCTGGATGCTGGCGGGAGTTTCCCGGGCCGCGCGGCGCCGGGCCACCTCCAGCATCACGCTGGTGAAGTCGCTGCCGCTGAGCGCGGCCAGCCGCTCGACCGTGGCCATCCCGCCGACCCCCGGCAGGACACGATCCAGCACCGCCGGCGCAACCGGCGGTCCCTGGCGGCCCGCGATGCGTTCCATAACGTGAGCTTGCCTTGCGGCGGGTCAGACCGCATCTGGGTTTTCCCCCGGCGCCGCTGGCCCCGGGCCAGGCAGGCGCCGCGGGCGGAAACGCCGGCGGGGGCCGGATCCCCGGGCCGGCCTAACCTGGATCCGTGCCTACGCTGCGGATTGCCATGGCCCAGGTCAATGCGACCGTGGGAGACCTGGCCGGGAACGCGGACAAGATCGTCGACTGGACGCGCCGCGCGGCCCGGCAAGGAGCCAGGATCGTCGTCTTCCCCGAGATGATGCTCACCGGGTACCCGGTGGAGGACCTGGCCCTGCGCGCCTCCTTCGTGACGGCCTCCATCGAGGCCTTGCAGCTGGTGGCCGGGCGGCTGGCCGAAGAAGGGCTGGGCGGCGTCGCCGTGGTGGCGGGCTACCTGGACCGGCAGGCCGGGCTCGCCCCGCGGACGGGGCTGCCGGCCGGGGCGCCGCTGGACGCCGCCGCGCTGCTGTGGGGCGGGCGGGTCGTCATCACCACGGCCAAGCACCATCTGCCGAACTATGGGGTGTTCGACGAGTACCGCTACTTTGTCCCAGGCAACTCCCTGCCCGTGTTCCGGATGCCCGCAGGCGGGACGCCCGGCGGGGACACCGGCCCCGGCGCCGAGGCCGTCGACGTGGCCATCGCGATCTGCGAGGACCTGTGGCAGCAGGGTGGCCCGGTCGCGGTGACCCGGCAGGCGGGCGCCGCCCTGCTCGTGGTGCCGAACGCGTCGCCCTACGAGCGCGGCAAGGACGACGTCCGGCTCGCGCTGTGCCAGCGCTGCGCCGGGGAGGCCGGGGCGGCGCTGGCCTACTCGAACCTGATCGGCGGCCAGGACGAGCTGGTCTTCGACGGCGGCTCGCTGCTCGTCGCGGCGGACGGCGAACTGCTGGCCCGCGGGCCGCAGTTCGAGGAGGCCCTGATCGTCACCGACCTCGATCTGCCCGCGGCCCGGGGCCCGGTCCGCCACGCGGGCGAGCCGGTGGACGCGGGCGACGGCACGGTCATCACGATCCGGCACGTCGAGCTCGAGCCGGTGTCCAGCCCGGCGGGAGGCCAGATCGCGCAATACCCCTTCTGGCCGTCGCTGCCGGATCACGAGGAGGTCTACCGCGCGCTGGTCCTGGGCGTGCGGGACTACGTACGCAAGAACGGCTTCCGCTCGGTGATCGTGGGCCTGTCCGGCGGCATCGACTCGGCCCTGACCGCGACGATCGCCGCGGACGCGGTGGGCCCGGACAACGTGTACACCGTGCTCATGCCGAGCCGGTACTCCAGCGACCACTCAGTAGGTGACGCCGAGGAACTGGTCAAGCGGCAGGGACTGCACTCGGTCATCGTGCCGATCCGGTCGATGGTCGACGCGTTCGAGACCGAGCTGGCGCCGGCCGGGTTCCCGGACTCCGGGCTGCCCGCCGAGAACCTGCAGGCCCGGGTGCGGGGCGTGATCCTGATGGGACTGTCCAACGCGGCCGGCCACCTGGTGCTGACCACCGGCAACAAGAGCGAGCTGGCCACCGGCTACTCAACGCTGTACGGCGACTCGGCCGGCGGCTTCGGCCCGATCAAGGACGTGCTGAAGACGCTGGTGTGGGAGCTGGCCCGGTGGCGGAACGCCGAGGCCACCGCGCGCGGCGAGACCCCGCCGATCCCGGAGAACTCGATCACCAAGCCGCCCAGCGCCGAGCTGGCCCCCGGCCAGCAGGACACCGACTCGCTGCCGGACTACCAGGTCCTCGACGCCCTGCTGGGCGACTACGTGGAAAAGGACATGGGCTCCGCGCAGCTGATTGCGGCCGGCCACGACCCGGACCTCGTGCAGCGGGTCATCCGGCTGGTCGACCTGGCCGAGTACAAGCGCCGGCAGTACCCGCCCGGTCCCAAGATCACGTCGCGGAACTTCGGCCGGGACCGGCGCCTGCCCATCACCAACGCCTGGCGGGAGGGAGCAGTCGAGCCGCCGTCCGGCGTCGTAGCTCCCGGCGAGCCCTAGAAGCGGGGGTGGTTACCCCACGGCGCAACAGCGAACGGCGGTCAGAGGATCGTTACGCGGCGAGGCCGAGGCCTGCGGCCGGCGCGATGGCCGGGATTGCGATGAGCTTCTTGATATGCATTTTTGTCCTCCCCCGAGGAATGTGGTGCGTCTGCACCCGTTCACCCCCGGGCCCCTTTCGGGGCCCGAGAGTCAGCTAACCAGGGCAGTCTCGGCCCAGAGCCTGAAGGCGACAGCTCGGGCAGAGTCTGCAGCGGCGGGGTCGCAGCGACAGCGTGCAGGTGCATGATCTGGTAGAGGCTGAATCCGGCCAGGGCGGCAGCGGCAGTGAAGAAGAAGCCTGCCCAGAACTCCAAGGCGACGCCGTTCTGTGTTGACGTGTAGAGATAGTGGCTACCATCCGGTGTCGGTATGCAGACCAGCAGGATGACGCCGACGATCTGGTTAACGAGTGCGAGCCACAACCGGACCTTGATTACGAATGTAAGCTTCATGATGTTTTGCCCCGATATGTGCTCAGTCTGAGCCGTTAACCACCAGGCTCCTTGGAGCGTGATAGTCAGCGGTCAGTTGGGCTGGGCGTTCCCGCCGGATATCCCGCTGGGGACACCATCCGGCGCGCAGTCACCGGTCGCGTCCTGCGCCCCGTCGGCGAAGACACCGGACGTTACCGTGCAGGTTGTGACCGAGCCGTTTGACCAGTAATTGCGGTACCAGATGGTGTTGCCCGCCTCACTCTGCATGATATGTGTCAGGTGCTTTGGCGCGGTGGTGGGCGCAGGTGGAGTTGCGGAGTTGCAGACCGCCGGAGCCGGGTCGCTCAAAACGGTGTACACACCGTTGCTGTCGCGGT
>JBEKCN010000038.1:0-10359 GCA_050014855.1 Streptosporangiaceae bacterium
ACATCAAGGTCGCCCTCGGGCTGCTCAGTGCGCGGCATGTCGCGGGCGATCCCACCCTGACCACCCAGCTGCGTGAGGGTGCCCTGGAGGACTGGCGGGCCGCGGCCCGGACCAGGCTCGCCGAGCTGCGCGACCTGCACAACGAGCGGGTCCGGATCTTCGGCGAGCTGGCGTTTCTGCTCGAGCCCGACCTGAAGGAGGCCAGGGGCGGCCTCCGGGACGTGCACGCGATCCAGGCCATCGCGGCCGCCTGGGTCGCCTCGGCTCCGGGTCCCCGGATCCGTTCCGCGTACGAGACGATCCTCGATACCCGGCACATCCTGCACGAGATCACCGGGCGCGCCTCGGACCGGCTGGTTCTCGAAGAGCATGACGAGGTGGCCCACGCGGCCGGCCTGCTGGACGGGGACGCGCTGCTGCGCGAGCTCGCCGGAGCCGGTCGTACGGTGGCTTACGCGGTCGATCACGCCTTCCGGCAGGCCGAACGGGCTGCCGGCCGGCGGCTCCGGCGGCGGAAGCTGGAACGCCGGCCACTTGCCGATGGTGTCGTCGAGCAGGACGGCGAGGTAGTGCTGGCCCGCGCGGCCGATCCCGCCTCCGACCCGGTCCTGGTGCTGCGGGCGGCGGCCGCCGCCGCTCAGGCCGGACGGCCGCTGGCGCCCCGGGCCCTGGCCCGGATGGCGGACTGCCCGCCACTGCCGGTGCCCTGGCCCGCAGAGGCCCGTGACGCGCTGGTCTCGCTGCTCGGCGCCGGCCACGCCGCGATCGGCGTGTGGGAGGCGCTCGATCAGGAGGGCCTGGTCACCGCGCTGGTTCCGGACTGGGAGAGGGTGCGGAACCGGCCTCAGCGCAACCCGCTGCACACCTTCACCGTCGATCGCCATCTCGTGGAGACCGCCGCGTACGCGGCGGCGATGACCCGGGACGTCGCCCGGCCCGACCTGCTGCTTGTGGCCGCCCTCCTGCACGATATCGGCAAGGGCTGGCCCGGTGACCATAGCGTCAGCGGCGAGGTCGTCGCGCGGGACGTGGCCCGCCGGATCGGCTTCTGCGAGGCCGATGCCGAGCTGGTCGCCCAGGCGGCGCGCCACCACCTGCTGCTCCCGATGATCGCGACCCGGCGTGACCTGGACGACCCGGTGACCGTCGAGCAGGTCGCACGGACCGTGCGCGGCCGCCCGCTGCTGGAACTGTTGCACGCGCTGGCCGCCGCGGACGGGATGGCCACGGGCCCTGCCGCCTGGAACGACTGGAAGGCCGGTCTGGTCTCCGATCTGGTCAAGAGGGTGGCCACGGTGCTGGCCGGTGATCCGCCCCCGGGTGCCGCGCCGCTGCGCAAGGACCAGCGCGAGCTGGTTGCCCAGGGCGGCCCGGCGGCGGTCGTCCAGGGGAATGAGGTGACGGTCGTGGCGCCGGACCGGCCGAGCCTGCTCTGGCGGGCCGCCGGGGTGCTCGCCTCGCACCGGCTTGCGGTCCGGGGGGCCAACGCCATGTCGATCGGCCCGACGGCGGTCGTCGTGTTCAACGTCGTGCCCGAGTTCGGTGATCCGCCGGATGCCGCGCTTGTCGCCAGTGACCTGCGCCGGATGCTCGAAGGACGGCTCGACGTAGAGGAGCGCCTCGAACGCCGGGCCCGTGCCGCCCGGCCCCGGGGCGCGGTGGTCGCGCCGCCCAAGGTCACGCTGGTGGATGACGCCTCCCTGACCGCGACCGTCGTGGAGGTCCGGGCGCACGACGAGCCGGGGCTGCTCTGGCGGGTCGGCCGCGCCCTCGGCGGCTGCGGCCTTGATCTTCGCTCCGCACGGGTGGAGACCCTCGGCGCCGAAGCGGTCGACGTCTTCTATGTAGCCGACGAGGCCGGCCTGCCTCTCACCGACAAGAAGAAGCGACAGTCCACCGTAGAAGCCGTCCTCGCCGCGCTGACATCATTAGAGCGGCCGGTGCCGACCAGCATCATGGGCAGGCTACGAACAGTCGCCCGCTACCGGCCCAGCGACCCCGGCCCGCCAGGCCCCGGGTGAGCGGCCGGTGCCAACCAGCACCTCCTACGGCTCACGGACAGGCGCCCGCTACCGGCCCAGCGAGTCCCGGGCCGAAGGCTCGGGCGAGTGGCCGGTACTACGGTCCGCACCACCGCGGGCACTCGGGGGGTCCAGGGGGGTCGCCCCCCGGACGGTGTCAGTGTCCGCGTCACCTCTCCCGCTGTGGTCTGGACACCGGATAGCCTTATACCTCGGACTAGCGCACGCGCGAGGATGGCATAAAAACGTGTTCGAAACCCTCTCCGAACGGCTCACCCAGGTCTTCTCCTCCCTGCGGGGCAAGGGACGGCTATCGGCCGCCGACATTGACGCGACCGCACGCGAGATTCGTATCGCGCTGCTGGAAGCCGACGTTGCGCTCCCGGTCGTCAGGGCGTTCATCGCCCGGGTCAAGGAGCGGGCGAGCGGCGAGGAGGTTTCCGGCGCGCTGAACCCGGCGCAGCAGGTCATCAAGATCGTTCATGAGGAACTGATCGACGTCCTCGGCGGCGAGACCCGCCGGCTGCGGTTCGCCAAGACCCCGCCCACCATCATCGTGCTGGCAGGCCTGCAGGGTTCCGGTAAGACAACGCTGGCCGGCAAGCTGGCCCTGTGGCTGCGCGAGCAGGGCAACACGCCGATGCTCGTCGCCGCCGACCTGCAGCGCCCCAACGCCGTGCAGCAGCTTCAGGTCCTGGGTGAGCGCGCGGGTGTGCCCGTTTACGCGCCCGAGCCGGGCAACGGCGTCGGCGACCCGGTCGCGGTCGCCCGCCAGTCGGTGCAGGAGGCCCAGCGCCGCCAGCAGAACATGGTCATCATCGACACGGCCGGCCGCCTCGGCATCGACGAGGACATGATGCGCCAGGCCGCGGCGATCAGGGATGCGGTCCAGCCGGACGAGATCCTCTTCGTCGTCGACGCGATGATCGGCCAGGACGCGGTGGCTACGGCCCAGGCGTTCCTGGACGGGGTCGGCTACGACGGAGTCGTGCTCACCAAGCTCGACGGCGACGCCCGTGGCGGCGCGGCGCTGTCGATCGTCCAGCTCACCGGGCGCCCCATCATGTTCGCGTCCGCTGGTGAGAAGCTCGAGGACTTCGACGTCTTCCACCCCGACCGGATGGCGTCCCGCATCCTCGACATGGGCGACATGCTCACCCTGATCGAGCAGGCGGAGAAGGCCTTCGACGAGGAGCAGACGGCGGCGCTGGCCGACCGGCTCGTTTCTGGTGAGGGCTTTACCCTCGAGGACTTCGTCGAGCAGATCCAGATGGTGCGCAAGCTCGGCCCGATCGGCAACCTGCTCGGCATGCTGCCAGGCGCCGGGAAGAACAAGGAGCTGCTCAGCCAGGTCAACGACAAGGACCTGGACCGGGCTACCGCGATCGTCCAGTCGATGACCCCAGACGAGCGGCGCAACCCCAAGATCATCAACGGGTCACGGCGCGCGCGGATCGCCGGCGGCTCCGGCGTCACCCCCGGACAGGTGAGCGCCCTCATCCAGAACTTCCTCGAGGGCCAGAAGCAGATGAAGCAGCTGCTCGGCGGCGGCCTGGGCAACGTCCCGGGGCTCCCGCCGGGTATGCGCCGCGCTGCGACCAAGGCGACCAAAGGCAGGAAGGCGACGAAGAAGAAGCGCCCCGGCGGCGACCCGCGCCGCGCGGCCGGCAAGGCGGCGGGTAACGGGGCCGGTACCGAAGCGGTACCCGGCAACGGGCGCGCGGGTGGCCTGGGGGCGGGCGTGCCGGATGGGTTCTCCAACCAGGACATGGCCGAGACTCTCGCTGCCCTCCAGAAGGACGGCCTGCCCGGGGGACTGGGCGGCCTGCCCGGCCTCGGCGGCTCTGACAGCAATGTTCCGGCCGCCTTCCGCGGCCAGGCCAACCCCAAGCGCAAGAAGAAGTAGCCCCCGCCCCCGTCGCATCCATGATCGGCGCCGGTGTTGTGCGGAATGCGGAATGCGGAACGCCGGCGCCTAACTGCGTGGCACCCGCGCGCCGGCGCCGGGCGGGAGCGGCGCAGCCTAGGTCGGCTGGGTGGCGCGGACGGTGGCGATGGTGTCGGCTTCGGCGGCGGACTTGTCCTCGCGGTAGCGCAGCACGCGCGCGAACCGCAGCGCCAGGCCGCCCGGGTAGCGGGGACTGCGCTGCACGCCATCGAAAGCGATCTCCGCGACGAGCTCCGGCCGCACGTACACGGTGTAGTCGTCGCGGGTGTCCTCCAGCGCGAGCAGCCGCTCGGTCTGCCAGGCCAGCATCTGGTCGGTCAGGCCCTTGAACGTCTTCCCGAGCATGACGAATCCGCCCGTCTCCGGGTCGCGCGCCCCCAGGTGCAGATTCGACAGCTTGCCGCGGCGCCGGCCGTGTCCCCACTCGGCCGCCAGGATGACCAGGTCGAGGGTGTGCCGGGGCTTCACCTTGATCCAGCCGGCGCCGCGGCGGCCCGCGGTGTACGGGGTGTCGAGTGACTTGACCACGACGCCCTCGTGGCCGTGGGCGAGCGAGTCGCGGAAGAACGCCGTGGCCTCCTCTGCCGAGCTGGTCACGATCCGCGGCATCCGGAGCCGCTCCGGCACGACCCGGGCCAGCGCGGCGAACCGTTCCTCGCCCGGCCGGTCGATCAGGTCCTCGCCGTCCAGGTGAACGATGTCGAACATGAAGGCGGCCAGGCCGGCGTCCCCCTCCCCGGTGCGCCGGGCGGTCCGTGAGGCCGTCACCTGGAATGGATGCGGCCGCCCATCCTCGCGCAGCGCGATCACCTCGCCGTCCAGCACCGCGTCGCGCACCGGCAGCCCGGCCAGGGCGCCGGTCACCTCCGGCAGCCGGTCGGTGATCTCGTCGAGCGTGCGGGTGAACAGGCGCACGGCCCCGTCCTGGATGTGCGCCTGGACCCGGATACCGTCCATCTTCCACTCGACCGCCGCCGGGCTGATCCGGGCCAGGGCGTCCTCGACCGTCGCAGCGCTGGAGGCGAGCATCGGCCCGATCGGCCGCCCGACCTGCAGCCCGAACTTCCCGAGCCCCGTGCCGCCCTCGGCCAGGGCGGTCTCCGCGACCGCCCTCATGGAGCCGGACAGCATCAGGGCCCGGCGCACCGCGGGGCCGGGAACCTGGGCGGCGCGCGCGATCGCCTCGGCCATCACGCCTTCCAGCACACCCTGATGCAGTTCGCCCGACAGCAGCCGGAGCAGGAACGACTGCTCATGTGCGGTCGCCCGGCCGAAGAGCGCGTCCACCAGCTGCTTGCGGGCCACCACCGAGCCCTTGCCGGATACCGCCCCGATCGCGGTGAACGCGGCGTCGACGTCGGTCAGCGTCAGCGTCGGGATACCCGCCGGAGGCGCCGCCTCCCGGAGCGTGGCCCAGCCCACCCCGATCTGGCGCTGCGGCAGTTCCCCGGACAGGTAGGCCACCGCGATCGACACCTCGGCCGGCCCCGCATCGTGCAGGGCCTTCGCGAGCACCTCGATCTTGGCCAGCCGGGACGCCGTACCCGCGACCGCCTCCGAGGCCTCCGCTATCTCGCTCAGCAGCACGTTTCAGTTTGACATCCTCCACCGCCCTGAAGGGCGAGGACTCCCACGCGACTCGACGTCCTCAAATAGCACGGAGGCTGCCACCGCTTGACTCGCTGGGCCGGTAGCGAGCGCCTCGCCGGACTACGCGTCCGTGCCGACCGATAACTGGCCAGTGCCGGTTATTAGGTGCCTGAGCGGCGCAGCCGGGACAGGAACCGGCGCTGTGGGGGCTTTTCGCTGCCGGGCCAGAGCCAGTAGCCGACCGGGACAGCCGGAGGTGCAGGGTGCTCATCGATCAGGCCCCACAGCCCGCGACGCGACCACAGCGCGATCGCGATGGCCACGAGTCCCAGCACGCGCTGCCTGTCAACGCGCGTTATGTAACTGTTGCCTCTGCTGGATAACGCTCAGTGCCCGGTTCCGGCCGCATCGCGGCGCGCCCTGGTCACCGTGAAGGTCATGGCTTCATACCGGCCCCGGTGCACCGGATAGCCACCGTCAGCGCCCGCAGTGCCGGTACTGGGCCGACGCAGTGCCGGCCGTCTGGCAGAATGTCATCTGATTACCTGGTGAGGCGGGGCCCTCTTCCCCTGCTGCGCCGGTCCATCTGAGTGGTCCCGCCAGTCCCCACCTGGCCGCTGGGCCGCCGCCCGTACCTTTATTTGCTGGGAGAAGACCGCAGCCGTGGCTGTAAAGATCAAGCTCAAGCGCCTGGGACGAACCCGGGTACCGACCTACCGGATCGTCGTCGCCGACGCCCGGACCAAGCGTGATGGGCGTGCCATCGAGGAGATCGGCAAGTATCACCCGAAGGAAGACCCGTCCCTCATCCAAGTTAATTCAGAGCGGGCGCAGCACTGGCTGTCCGTGGGCGCGCTGCCCACCGAGCCGGTCCTGGTCCTCTTCAAGATCACGGGCGACTGGCAGAAGTTCAAGGGCGAGCCGGGCGCGGAGGGTACGCTGCGCACCAAGGAGCCGGCGGCGGACAAGAAGGAGCGTTTCGCCGACGCCCTCAAGGACGCGGCCAAGGACGACGCCGCGACCGGGCCGAAGGGCGGCAGCCGGGCCAGGAAGTCGTCCGACACCGCGAAGGCGGACAGCCCCAAGGGCGACACGGCGAAGGCTGACACCGCGAAGGCTGGTACGGCCAAGGCTGACACGGCCAAGGCGGAGGTCAAGCCCGAGTCTGGCCGGTCCAAGTCCAAGGCCACCGCCGAGACCACGGCAGCCGGAGACTCCGGAGACTCCGGAGACTCCGGGTCCGCGGACGACAGCGCCGCGGCCGCGGCCAGCGAGGCCGCTCCGGTCACCGCTGAGACCCAAACTGCTGAGTCCCCGGCGGCTGAGTCCCCGGCGGCTGAGTCCCCGGCTCCTGAGTCCCCGGCGGCTGAGACCCCCGCCTCCGACACCCCGGCCCCTGAGGCACAGGGCAGTGAGCCAGGCAGCGGAGCCTGACGTGCTGGAAGAGGCGCTCGAGCATTTGGTCCGGGGCATCGTCGAGCATCCGGACGATGTCCAGGTGTCCAGCCGTGCGATGCGCCGCGGCAATGTCCTGGAGGTGCGCGTCCACCCCGATGACCTGGGCAAGGTCATCGGGCGTGGCGGCCGCACCGCCAGGGCGCTCCGCACCGTCGTGGGCTCCCTGGCCGGCGGGCGGCATGTCCGCGTCGACCTCCTGGACACGGACGAGATCCGCTAGCCGGGCAGGCAGGCATGCAGATTGCCGTCGGCCAGATCGTCCGCGCCCACGGGATCCGCGGCGAGGTGCTCGTTGCCGTTCGCACCGATGAGCCGGACGTACGGTTCGTTCCCGGGGCCGTGCTGGCCACCGAGCCGTCCGGGCGCGGGCCGCTGACGGTCGCTGCGGCGCGCTGGCACACCGGCCGTCTCCTCGTCGCGTTCGAGGGCGTCCGGGACCGGAACGCCGCCGAGGATCTGCGCGGCACCCTGCTCATCCTGGATTCGGCGCAGATCCCTTCCCCGGACGACCCCGACGAGTTCTACGACCACCAGCTGATCGGGCTGGTGGTCGTCACCGCCGCGGGCGAACCGATCGGCGTCGTTACTGACGTGCTGCACCACGGCCAGGATCTGCTGGTCGTACGGCGGGACGGCCGGCCGGGGACACCGGGCGCCCAGGGCCTCGCGGGACCGGCGGCCGGCGAGGCCCTGGTGCCTTTCGTGGGCGCGATCGTGACGGACGTCGACGTGGCCGCGGGCCGCCTCGTCATCGACCCGCCGGCCGGGCTGCTCGACCCGGACGAGGCGATCGAGGCCTGATCGGCGTGCAAATCGACATCGTCACCATCTTCCCGGAGTACTTCGGGCCGCTGAACGTCTCGCTGATCGGCAAGGCGGCGAACCGGGGAGACATCGAGTTCCACGTGCACGACCTGCGGCAGTGGGCGCACGACGTCCACCGGACCGTGGACGACACCCCGTTCGGCGGTGGCCCGGGCATGGTGATGAAGGCCGAGGTCTGGGCCGAGGCGCTGGGCGAGATCGCCCCCCCGGACGTCGCGGAACCGGCGCCGCGGCTGGTGGTGCCCACCCCCAGCGGGATCCCGTTCACCCAGGCCCGCGCGGCCAGTTACGCGGCCTGCCCTCTGCTCGTCTTCGCCTGCGGCCGTTACGAGGGCATCGATGCCCGGTTCATCGACGAGGCGCGGTCGCGAATGCCGGTGGACGAGGTCAGCATCGGCGACTACGTGCTGGCCGGGGGCGAGGCCGCGGTCCTGGTCATGGTCGAGGCCATCGGCCGGCTGCTGCCCGGCGTCCTGGGCAACGAGCAGTCGGCCAGCGACGACTCGTTCGGCGGCACGTCCGCCGCCGGGGACGCGTCCCTGACCGGCGGAGGCTCCGCGGCGCTGGCTGACGCGCTGTCCGGCGGTGCTGCGCTGGGCAACGTTCCGCCAGGCGCTCTCTCTGCCGAAGATCCCCCGTCCGGCGGTCCCTGGTTCGGGGGTGCTTCATCCCGGGGTGCTGCTCCCGGCGGCGGAGCCGAGCCGGCCGCGAGCATGGCCGGCCTGCTGGAGGGGCCCGTCTACACCCGGCCCCGGGTCTGGCGGGGACGCGAGGTGCCGGACGTCCTGCTGTCCGGTGATCACGCCGCCATCGCCCGGTGGCGCCGGGACGCGGCCCTGCTGCGGACGGCGGCCAACCGGCCCGACCTCATCTGGCGCGCAGCCGCCGACCCCGGCACGCTCAGCGCCCGCGACTGGCAGGTGCTGTCCGCCATGGGCCTGTCCGATATGGTCCAGCGCGGCATGGCGCCGGGTACCGGAACCGGGCCGGGCCCCGCCGGGACGGGGGCCGGGACGGGGTCCAGCGCCGGCGGGGCGGCCGGGAAACGGGCTCGCTTACCAGTCGGCCCGGGAAATATGGCACACTGAAGGTCGCCGTGTGCTCCTCGTCGGTGCCGGGGCCCCATTTCCAACGACACTGGGCCCGCGCTGGTATGCCCGCACACGCGCCAAGCCGAGAAGCACTGAGGAATCGCTGCCATGCACACCGCTATTGCCGAACTAGAGCAGGCCCAGGTCCGGGACGACATCCCGGAGTTCCGCCCGGGAGACACGCTCAAGGTCCATGTGCGCGTCAAGGAGGGCAACCGCTCCCGGATCCAGGTGTTCCAGGGTGTGGTCATCCGGCGTCAGGGCGGCGGAATCCGCGAGACGTTCACCGTCCGGAAGATCAGCTACGGTGTCGGCGTCGAGCGTACGTTCCCGGTGCACAGCCCGTCGATCGAGCGGATCGAGACGGTGACCCGCGGCAAGGTCCGCCGGGCCAAGCTGTACTACCTGCGGGAGCTCCGCGGTAAGGCCGCGCGCATCCGGGAGCGCCGCGATAACCCGGCCAGCTGAGTCCACCGCCGGATGTCCCGGGGCCAGCACCGGCGCCTGCTTTCGCGTCCCTGCGGGAACATCGCACTCGGGCCGATTTTGGGTCCAAAGGAGCCTCTTGGCCTGCCCGAGGTTATCCAGAGTGAGGATTGTTATCGCTTTCGTTACCGTCAGATGCCGCTAAGCTCAAGGCAATGACCGACGAGGGAGACGGCCTCGGCGACCAGTCCCTGACGCCAGCACGCGACAGGCCGGGACAGGCGCCCGACGGACAGCGGGCCGGATCGGGGACCGGGGACGCGGGAGGCATGAGCATGAACGGGACCGGCCCGCAGGATCCCGGCGGCGCTATACAAGCGTCTGCCGACGGGGCGTCATCCTCGGGGCCGCTAGCGAGCACGCCACCCGGCCCGGCTGATGCCAGCGCGGCGGGCGAGGGGAACGAGACGGACGCGAGTGCTCCCGGTGGCCGCAAGGCCCCGGGCAAGCGCTCCGCCAAGGGCACCCCGAAGAAGAGCAGGTCGTTCTGGAAGGAACTGCCCGTTCTGATCATCGTGGCCCTGATCCTCACCCTGATCATCAAGACCTACTTCATCCAGGCGTTCTTCATCCCGTCCGGCTCGATGCAGAACACGCTCGCCATCAGCGACCGCGTGCTGGTCAACAAGATCGTCTATGACACCCGCAGCATTCACCGCGGCGACATCGCGGTGTTCAGCGGGGACGGCTCGTGGAATCCCGGTACCCCGCCGGCGAGCAGCAACTTCTTCGCCCGGTTCGGCGAAAGCGTCGCCTCCATGTTCGGCTTCGCGAAGAACCAGAACGACTACATCAAGCGCGTGATCGGCCTGCCCGGCGACCACGTCGCCTGCTGCGACGCGCAGGGCCGGGTCACCGTGAACGGCGTGCCGCTGAACGAGAAGTCCTACCTGTACCCGGGTAACCCGCCCTCGGAGCAACGGTTCAGCATCACCGTCCC
>JBEKCN010000039.1:0-10347 GCA_050014855.1 Streptosporangiaceae bacterium
ATTCCGCTGATCGGGGTCCTGGTCTACCTGATCGCCCGCGGCGGCAAGATGCACGAGCGAGCCGCACGGCAGGCCCAGCAGCAGGATGATGCGCTCCGCAAGTACCTCCAGGACGAGGTGGCTGCACCGACCAGTACGGCGGATCAGCTCACCAAACTCGCCGACCTGCACGACCGGGGAGCGATAACCGACCAGGAATACGAGCAGCAGAAGGCCAAGGTACTGGCCTGATCCAGCCGCGTTAAATGTGGTTCGGCGGCGACTGCTGCTGCTTACCAGCCAGGCTTCGGTCTCAAAGCAGCCGACGCGGCCGGAATAGCCGGCGGCCGCCTCGATGAAGGTGGCTTCGAACGAGGTACGCCCCCGCAGCCGGGACACGGCTGCGGGGGTGTTTGCTCCGTCCCGGCCCGGATGGTGTACCCGAAGAGGGCGCGTCCGCTTCGCTCGCGCAGCGAACAATGCGGTTCCGGTCTCACCCGTGGGAGGTGATGCTCAATTGGTCATTCGTGTCTAGCGTCACGGGATCCCGGCGTATCGTCACCGTACGCCCGCCGCACCTGGCCGACCTAGATCAGCTGGTGCTGGCGTGCACGGCGGACGGCCTCGTTCCTGCTGGCGGCGCCCAGCTTGCGGAAAATGCTCTTCAGGTGACTCTTGACGGTATTGACCGAGACGAACATCTCGGCCGCGATCTCGGCTGTGCCCAGCATCTGCGACGCGTGCTCCAGCACTTCACGTTCGCGTTCGCTGAGTTTCTCTACGATCAACGGCGTTGATTGCGCTGCCGCGACTTGCCGCGGTGGAGTGGTGGCTGCCTTGCCCGGGGGGATCGTCCGGGACCGGGTTACCGTCCGGGACCGGGTTGAGGCGCCCCGGATCATCGCGGGTGGCTGCATCAGCTGCCGGAAGGCAAGGGCCAGGTTGGGATTGCGCTGCAGTGCGCCCTGCATCCAGGCTCGTTCTATGACGAACGGCAGTCGCAACTGCTCGCTCTCAGCGAGTCGCACGGCACGCTCGAGCAAGCCCTGGGACCGTGCTTGATCTCCCGTCTCTTGCGCCAGATGGGCCTCCGCCAGCCACACCGGGAGGCAGACATGATCCGGCGCCAGCTCAGCAGCGGCCGCGACCCTGGTGAGCGCCTGCTTGGCGGCCTCTATATCCCCGGCGGCCAGGCAGGCACTGGCCAAGGCGGCCGCCGCGTCAACCGAAGTGCCTGCACCAGCCCGGCGGGCCGCATCAACCGCGGCCGGGACATTTTCCTCTAGCAGGTGAGCCTGGATCTCGGCCAGCGTAAGGTCCCGCTCCAGCCAGGGCGGGGGCGACCACCCGCGCAACGCGCGGGCGACCAGCTCCAGCGCCGACCCTGCGTGCCTCTGGGCCAGGGAGCCGCGCGCCGCCACGAGGCAGGCCAGGACGCCGATCAGCTTGTCCGGGCGAAGCTGCAGCGCTTCATCGGCATGCCGTAGCCAGCGGCGGGCTTCCGGCAACTCGTTGCGTTCGACATGGACGTAGGCCACGGCGACCATCGCCGCCCGGCTGGAACACTCATCCGTCTTGGCGTCGCCGGCCCCATGTACCCCGGCCGCCTCCAAGGCCAGCTCCGCGGCGTGGCTCAGCCGGCCGCAGAGGGCTTCCAGGAGCGCGAGATGGCCGAGGCAGTCGGCTCGCTGCCACGTATTGCGCGCGATCGCCGCCGCCGCCCGGAAGGAGGTCTCTGCTTGATCGAAATGGCCTGACCACAGTTCCACTGCGCCGCGACCCGCCATCACCTGTGCGGTCACATCGGGATGTAGCGTCAGCTGATCGCCGGGAATCCTGGCCGCGAGCGCTGCAGCATCAGCTGCCGCGAGCTTGGCCGCGCCGAGATCGCCGGTGCGGTGCGCCAGGCGGAGGCCTATCACGGCCCGGGCGAGCCGGGACGGGATCTCTTCATCAGCCGGAATCTGGCCGAGCATGCCGTCAGCGACAGCGAGCAATGCACGGACCGAGTCCGTGCCCGCGCTTGAGAGGCCGAGCGCAGCCGTGACGAGCAACGGTTGCGGTTCGCTCCAGTCCTGGCTGTGCGGCATGTGCTGCAGTACCTCGGCGAGCGGCTCGATGCCATGTGGCTCGATGAGCTGGTCGACCGCAAGCTCATCAATCGCTATCCGAGCGGCAAGCTGCCAATCGCCGGCCGCCGCGGCCTGCCGGACCGCCTCGGCGGGCGTCCGGTTTGCCCGGAGCCACTGAGCCGCCCGCCGATGTAGGTCAGGTACCAATTGTGGGGATTCGCGTTGCAGCTTCAGGCGCAGTACTTCGGCGAACAGCGGGTGATAGCGGTACCAGCCGCCGCCCAGGGGCTGGATGAGAGCATTGGCCAGGGCGAGCTCCGGAAGGGCGGTGGCGGACTCCTGACCGGCGAGCTCGCTGGCCAGTTCAACACTGACGCGCTCAAGGATGCTTGTGCGCAAGAGGAGGGATCTCATGCTGGCCGGCAGGGTGTTGAGCACCTCCGCGGCCAGGTAGCCCGCGACAGCACCGTCCTCGGTGGCGAACTCCTTGACAAATTGGCCCGGGTCGGGGTGATGCTCCATTGAGATCGCGGCCAGACGCAGGGGCGCCACCCACCCGGCCGCCCGGTCGTTGAGGAACGCCAGCGATTCTGCACCCAGCCTTACGCCGTGGTACTTCATGAGCAGGCCGGCCTCATCGACGGTGAACGCGAGCTCGTCGGCGTGGATCTCGGTCAGCTCGCCGGCCAGCCGATAGCGGTGCAACGGCAGCAGCGGATCGCTGCGTGATGCTATGACGACGCTCAAGGATGGCTGTGCGTTCCTGAGCAATTGGGCCAGCCCGCTCAATGGCCGGGGCGCGGTCACCATATGGAGGTCATCGAGAACCAGCACGACCGGCGAACCGTGTCTTTCTATCGCCGCCGCGAGCCTGACCAGGAATCCGTAGTCGGCGCGGCCCTGCCCGGACGCCCATACTTTTCTCGGTATGTCCACCCCAGCGCACCGCAGGGCCTCGACGATGTAGGACCAGAAGGTCTTGGGCCGGTTGTCGTACTCATCGAGTGTGACCCAGGCGATGGGGAACGGGCCGACCCGGGCGGCCGCCCACGATGCGATCGCCATCGTCTTGCCTGCTCCAGGAGGCCCGCTGACCAGCGTGAGCGGGCCCTGCGCGCCAGCCCTGATCCGGTCGTCGATCCGTGGCCGGGAGACCAGCCAGGGAGGCAAGCCGGGCACGGCGATCTTGGAGGCAATGATCGTGTCTTCGGGACCGGTAACTCGCAGCCGAGCAGAACTCGTTGCGCTTGACGCCATCGCGGTGCCCTCACTCTCCCCCTCAAACTGCCCAGGGCATCGGACCTGTCCGCCAACCAGGGTCTAGGACAGGCCAGCTCACCCCTTTCAGTTACTCTCCGGCAAGGGTGAGCTGTCAACCGTCCTGGGGTCATCCGGGCGGATATCACCCGGGTGAAAGGGCCTGGCAGGGGAGTATCCCGTGCAATCCCATTCGCATATTGAGACGAAAGCATGACCTTTCGCCGGACTGCAATCGTTAGCCCCAGGCCGCCTTGGGATCGTCAAAAGTGTTCACTTCTGGTTCACACAGGATGCGTTCTGTACCGTATTGGGGGGTGTGGGATGGTGCCTCGGCTAAGCGAGCATTCGACGGTAGATCGGGAGCCGGCGCGGGCTGCTTCCGTCTCAGCGGCAACGCGGCCCGGCTTCGACGTCGTACTAGGAAGTAAGCTGCACATTCCTCGTGTCCGTAAGGACTGGGTGAAGCGCCCCTCGCTGGTGCACGAACTGGACAATATTGTGGCCAAGCTTGTCCTGATAGACGCACCCGCGGGCTACGGCAAGACAACTCTCCTGGCGCAATGGGCGGTCGAGGCAGCCGCCCGGCGGCCATTGGCGTGGATCTCACTTGGCCCCGGCGATAATGACCCCGCACGATTGTGGCAGCACCTCATTACCTCAGTGCAGCATGTTTGTCCTGACCTCGGCGCGGACCCGATTTTGCGTTCGCTGCACCGGCAGGTGCCTGCGGTCAGCGATGCGCTCTCGCGTCTGGTCAATGAGTTGTCCGCGCTCGCGGCACCGATGGTCATCGTTCTTGACGACTACCACCTCATCAGCGAACGCTGCTGCCATGATCAGCTTGAGTTCCTGCTGCTCCGCCTCCCGCCCACCGTCCAGGTCATACTGAGCACCCGGGCCGAACCGCCGCTGTCCCTGGGCAAGCTGAGAGCAGCGGGGGAGATGGCCGAGATCCGGATGGCGGATCTCCGGTTCACAGCGGAACAGGCGGATGCGCTCATCCAGTGGGTGGCCGCCATCAAACTGAGCGACCATGACCTGTCCGAGCTTGTCGAGCGATCTGAAGGATGGCCCGCCGGTTTGTACCTGACGGCGCTGTCTCTCCGCGACCACCCTGCTCCGGCCAATTTTGCCCGTGACGTTACCGGCGGTAATCGCTATATCGTGGATTTCCTGGCCGAAGAGGTAATCGGCCGTCAGCCGGAGCCTATTCAGCAATTTCTTATGCGAACGGCAGTACTGAGCCGGTTCACCGCGCCGCTGTGCGACGCAGTGACGGGGCGGGTGAATGCCCGGGACGTCATTGATAAGCTCGAGCGTGAGAACTTGTTTCTCATCGCACTGGACGACAAGCGGGAATGGTTCCGCTACCATCATCTTTTCGCGCAGTTGCTGCTTGGGCAGCTTGATCGCGCCGAGCCCGGCGCAATCCGCGCATTGCACCAGCGGGCCAGCACCTGGTACTTGGAGCGGGGATCAGCCGACGAGGCCATCGGTCACGCGCTGGCGGCTGGCGACTTCACCCGGTCGGCCACCCTCATCGCGCAGCACTGGTACCGGTACATGGACGCGGGCCGGGCGGCTACCGTGCGTAGCTGGCTTCGCTCGCTCGGCGATGACAACATCAGTACGAGTCCGCTGGCCGCGCATAGCGCAGCCTGGGTGGCCGCGCTCACGGGTGATCGCGAGGCGGTCTGGCGATGGCTTCCGGTGGTAGCGGCGGGCGGCGATCAGGGACCGCTGCCAGATGGCATCCGGTCCCTGCGGTCGTCGGCAGCGCTGCTGGACGGGACCTTCGGAGCCAACGGGCTGGCCCGGATGCGCGTGTCAGCGGCGCAGGCCGTCGAGCTGGAAACCAACCCGGCGTCACCGTGGTATGGGGTGGCCCGGTCCGGCTACGGTGCGGCGCTCTATTTCTGTGGTGAGTTTGAGGCCGCATCGCGGCAGCTGGAGCCCCTGCTATTGAGCGGGCCGTCGCTGGCCCTGGCTCGCTTGAACGCTTCCGTCATGATGTCCCTCGTGGCGGTGGAGCAGGGCAGGCTCGGCCAGGCCGAGCAGATGGCCGATACGGCCAGAGACATGGTGGCTGACGAGGTGGCCGGCCTGAGCCAGGTCCCGCAGGCTTCGCTCGCCGCCATCGCCGTCGGGGCGGTCCTCTCGGCTCAGGGCCGGTTCCCTGAGGCCCGCGACGAGCTGGAGGGCGCGCTCCGGGCCCGCCGCCGATGGTCGGGCGTCAGTCCATGGCCGACGGTAGAAGTTCTGCTGCGGCTGGCCTCTGTGCTGCTGGAGCTGGACGACCAGTCTGGCGCCGGCGCGCTGCTCGGTGAGGCACGCGATGTGCTGGCGGCGTTCCCCGATGGTGCGGCCGCCCAGCTTGACCGGCTGGAACGCCTTGACCGACGGCTGGTGGGGCCGCCTGCGGCTGGGCTTCCTGCTGAGCCGCTGAGCGAGCGCGAGCGGGCCGTGCTGCAGCTGCTCCGGGGAACCCTGTCCGCGCGTGAGATCGGCCAGGAGCTGTGCGTGTCAGCAAACACGGTTAAGAGCCACACCCGTGCTGTCTACCGCAAGCTCGGCGTCTCGACCCGGCACGACGCGGTGCGACGGGGCCACGAGCTCGGCATCATCTAGAGCCGGGAATGCAGCGGCCCCATCGCCCTTTGCGCAGCGGCTCTGCGGGCCGGGCAGCACACTCCGGGCGGACGACCGGGTGCACCGCCGACGGGCGGCAGGTCGGGCTATGCCTCACCCGCCAGGGGTGATACGGCCGGGCCGTGCGTCTCTAGAGTCATCACCCGATACCGCTCGATTCGGCATCAGACGGCAAACCCCCGCACGCGGTGGACGGGCACCTGCCTGGCTTCTGGTGATCGGCAGCCTGACGACGCGGGACTGCCCGCCTAACGTGCTAGGGCACGATCACGATGGGGACCGGTGCGCGGTGGGCCAGGATCACGGCCACCGAACCGATCACGCGGTGCATGGCGTGCGATGAGCTTCCGACCACGATCGCCACACTGTCGCCCGGGTGGCTGTCGCGGATAACTATGGCGGCTGCTATCAGCTCGTCCGCGATGGAGCCGTGGCGCCGCTCGAACCCCCAGCGCTCCTCGCGGCCGCGCAGCTGCTTTTCGGCCGCGGCACGCAGGTCCCGCGCGATCTCGTCGAAGTCGATTTCCATCTGGCCGACGGCGTCGGCCGACAGCATGTCGATGCCGGGCAGGTGAGCGATGTACACGACCTCGATGCGGCCCGTGCGGCCGTGCAGCAGATTGACCGCGACGTCGAGCGCCCGGTTGCCCGGAGGAGACCCGTCATACCCGACGACGAGGTACAGGTCGGCGACGGGGGCGTCCCCTTCGCTCATCGTGCCGATCCGGTTTCGCGGTAGGCGGGAAAATCGGTCATGCGCCCTCTGCCTTCCCTGCACGTGTGATCGCATCGTCAACCTGTGGAGCTGTTCCGGATCTGCCCCAGTCTCCACGCCGTGGATGATCTCTTTCCGAGATTCTATGCACCCCCGCCCGCGGCCGCGGTGACGATTTCATCGATCCGGACGCGTCGTCAGCGCGCTAGACGGACCTTCGGTAAAGCCACACCGACAGCGGGGCGCACACCGCGATGATGCCGATGAGCCAGACGCACGACCAGAGCAGATCGTTACCTGCCGCGGTCCCGATCATCAGGTGCCTGGCCGCCGACGCCGTCAGCGAGACCGGCTGGTTCTCCGCGAACGGCTGGAGCCAGCCCGGCATCGTGCTCACCGGCACGAAGACCGAGGAGGCGAACACGAGCGGGGCGAGGATCGGGAACGCGGCCGCCTGTGCCGTCTCGGGGTCCTTGACCGCGATGCCGACCATCGCGAAGATCCACGACAGTGCGTAGCCGAAGGCCAGCACGAGCAGCATGCCGAGCAGGAACTTGCCCAGTCCGCTGCTGTAACGGAAGCCAACGAGGAAGCCGACCGCCCCCATCAGGATCACCACGAAGACGTTCCTGGTGAGATCGCTCATCGAGCGCCCGACGAGGACAGCCGAGGGTGACATCGGAAGCGAGCGGAACCGCTCGATGATCCCGCTCTTCAGGTCGGTCGCCATCCCCACCGCGGTGATGATCGAGCCGAAGACCGCAGTCTGCACGAATACACCCGGGATCAGGTAGTCAACGTATGTCAGGCCGGGTGGCAGCCCCTTGATCGCCCCGCCGAAGACGTAGGTGAACAGCAGGACGAAGATTACCGGCTGGATCAGTGTGAAGACCACCAGCTGCGGCACCCGCCGGATGCCGATCAGGTTGCGCCAGGTGATCGCGAAAGTATCGCGGGCAGGCGAGAGCCAGTCACGCGGGCGACGCTCGTCGGCTGGGGAGCCCGCGGCCAGCGAGGCGTCCGCCGCACGGACCGTTTCCGGCGAATAGCTCATGGCATGCTCCCCCCGCCTGCTGATCGATCATTCCCGGCTGCGCGAAGGCCGGCCACCACGTCGGCCGCCGGCTGGGCATCCGCGCCCGGCTTGCCGGTCAGGGCGAGGAACACATCGTCCATGCTCGGGTCGCGCACCAGCAGGTGGCTGGGCCGCAGGTCAGCCCGCTCCAGTCGCGGCAGCACCTCGCTGAGCACCTGGGCGCTGTCCTGAGTCCTGAGCCGCACGGTCGTCCGGTCCAGCTCCAGGTGATCACCCTGGCTCGCGGCCAGCATCGCGGCCGCACGGGATGCGGCCCCGGCGCCGAGGTAGCCCAGCTCCAGGATCGTGCTGCCGAACACCGCCTTGAGCCGGGCCGGGGTGTCGTTGGCCATCATCTGGCCGTTGTCGATGACCGCGATCCGGCCAGCCAGCTGATCGGCCTCCTCGAGGTACTGGGTCGTCAGCAGGACCGTGGTCCCGCCTCGCACGAGCTCACGGATCATGCTCCACAGCTGCCCGCGGCTCTGCAGGTCCAGGCCGGTGGTCGGCTCATCCAGGAACAGCACCCGGGGCCGCTGGACGAGCGCGGAAGCGATGTCCAGCCGCCTGCGCATGCCACCGGAGTACGCCTTCACCGGCTTGTTCGCGGCGTCGCTGAGCCCAAAACGCTCCAGCAGCTCGTCCGCCCGGGCCGGGATCAGCTTCGGGCGCAGCTGCGCCAGCCGTCCGACCAGCCTGAGATTCTCCCGGCCGGTCAGCTGCTCATCTACCGCCGCGAACTGGCCGGCCAGCCCGATGTCAAACCTGACCCGCTCTGGATGCCTGACCACATCAGTACCCAGGATGGCCGCCCCGCCGCCGGACGGCTTCAGCACGGTGGCCAAGATCCGGACCACCGTCGTCTTCCCGGCCCCGTTCGGGCCCAGGAGCCCGAAGATCGTCCCTGCCTCGACGGTGAAGGAGACATCGCGCAGCGCGACGAAGTCCCCATAGTTTTTCGTCAGGCCCTTGACGACGATCGCATCCGGCACGAAGCCTCCCCGCTTATCGCCATCATGATCATGCCATAGCCCGGCCGGGAGATGGCCTCGCTGGGCGACGCAGGTCAGTCGTTCACCCTGGCAGGCTCTCAACGGCGCCGGCCGCGATGGCGCTTACCAGCTGAGCGTGGTCCCGCTCATTCTGGTCGGCGTACACCCGGGCGAACTGGCCGATCGCAGCGGCGAATTTTTGGCCCATCCCGATGTAGCTGGCAATGGCCACCGGATCGCCGGTGCGGGCGTGGGCCCGGGCCAGTGTCTCGCCGCACGCGGTGGCGAACTCGGCGAGGCGAGGGGCGATCAGCTCCGTGCTCGGGATGATCTTCATGTCGCGGAACTGCCGTACGTAATAGTCCTTGCCGCCGAGCGAGCCCCACCCGGCGAAAATGTCGGTGGCGCTCTGGACGAGCCGCTTGCCGCGCTCGGCCTCATCCCAGTACCCGAGCGTGCCCCGCTGCACGCGTTTGCGGCCGGCCTTGCCCGACGCTCGCCTTTCCTCGCTCGTGGCCGGCAGATCATGCAGCTCAGCATGCGAGCGCGACAAGGCCGGTGAGCTGGAATCAGTCATGAAAACCCGTCTTCGGCAGCTGGCAGCGGGTAATATCCGGGCGGATCCGCCCATTCCGACTCTATGCGGCCCTTCAGGCACCCCAGATGGCGCCGATACGTGACGTTTACAGCCGCGGCGTGCGCTAAGGTCCGGCCTGCCCTTCGCTCTTCGGGCCCATTGTCCGCGCAGACGGCCTTGTGTAGATTGATCATGCCTGGCCGCTGATGGCCGTTAATCCATGTCGCGGCTCGTTACTGCGCGGGTGCTGTCGAAGGTTGGCAGGTCAGCGGCCCCGTGCGCTATTCGGTAGGTGGATCGTGACGGGCCAGTCGCAAACGCAGCACCCAGTAGTGAGCGCGGCCCCTCGTCCCGAGCCGAATCTGCTGCGTGACTGGCGCGCGACCTTTTTCGCCCCCGTCGGTGATGGCCAGCGCCGCCGCCGCGGCACCGACGGCCTGCGCCTGGTCGGTGCCATCCTCGCGCTCGTCTGCTGCGTGCTCATCATCCGGTACGACTCCCGCATCGACCGGGCCATCACCCAGGTGATCCACCCGCCGCCCCGGAGCATCACCTGGCTGGTGACCGTGGTCTACGACGCGGGTGCGTTCGGGGTCACGATCATCCTGGTGGGGCTGGCCCTGGTCGCCCGCCGCTGGGTGATGGCACGCGATATCGCGCTGAGCGTGGTGGTCGCGGCGGGTGTAGGCGGGATCCTCATCCTGCTGCTTGGCAGCAGCGGCGGGAGGTCCAGCGGGATCGAGATCCACGGCTACTCAGTCACTTTCCCGGTCCTCCAGATCGCCCTCTTCGCAGCGGTCACCACGGCCGTGCTGCCCTACCTGTCCCGGGGTCTGCAGCGCCTCATCGAGCTGTTCGTCGTCTTGGTTGCCCTGGCCTCGGCGGTTGGGGGCCACGGGCTGCCGGTCAACGTCCTCGGCAGCCTGGCCATCGGCTGGGGAGCAGCCGTCCTGGTCCGCCTCATCTTCGGCTCACCGCTCGGCCTTCCCTCGGCCGGGGATGTGCAGCTGCTGCTCGACGAGCTTGGC
>JBEKCN010000040.1:0-10324 GCA_050014855.1 Streptosporangiaceae bacterium
CTCTAGTCGGCAGGCTTCCGCTCGGGCCGGCCGCGGTCCGCTCGGGCCGGCCGCGGTCCGCTCGGGCCGGCCGCGGTCCGCTCAGGCCGGCCGCGGTCCGCTCAGGCCGGCAGTCGTCCGCTCTAGTCGGCAGGCGTCCGCTCAGGCCGGCCGCCGTCCGCTCAGGCCGGCAGCCTGACCGCTAGCCAGCCACACTGTCCGCCCCCTATGCCAGGCTTTCCCCATGGACCAGCCTGCCTTCATGGACAACGACCGGTTGCTGGATTCTCTCGCGTCCGACTACAGCCTGCTGCGTGACGCCGCGTCGTCCGGTGCCCCCGAAGCGCCCGTGCCGAGCTGCCCGGGATGGACGATGACCGATCTGGTGCGGCACGTGGCCGAGGTCTACCTGCACAAGGTCACGGCCATCCGGCTGGGGGAGTGGCCCGGCCCGTGGCCCCCGGACCTCTCCGCCGAGCAGCCGCTGACCCTCCTGGACCGGACCTACGAGGAGCTGACCGCCGAGTTTGCCAGCCGCGATCCGGCGGCCCCCGCGCCCACCTGGTACGAGCCCCAGCAGGACGTCGCCTTCTGGATCCGGCGGATGGCCCAGGAAACGGTCATCCACCGGATCGACGCCGAGCTGGCCGCTGGCCGCCCACTCAGCCCGGTACCGGACGACATCGCCGTCGACGGCATCGACGAGGTGCTGAAGCGGTTCCTGGCCTACGGCTCGGTGACCTGGCCGGAGGAGTTCGCCAAGGTGACGGGCGAGCGCCTGGAGTCCGGCTCAGGCCAGGACACGGTCGCGGTGGCCGCGGGCAGCGGCACCTGGACGGTACGGCCGCGGCCGGACGGGGTCGAGGCCGCGGACGGGTCCAGCGGTGACGTGCACGCGACGGTCACGGCCCGCCCGCCCGCGATGCTGAGCTGGCTGTGGGGCCGGGCCGGCGACGAAGTGATCACGGTGTCCGGGGACCCCGCCTGGGCCGCTTACCTGCGCCGCCTGCTCGCGGCCATGACCGGGTAGGCGCAGGTTCAGTGGACCGGCCGCCCGGCCGCTCGCTGCCGGGCCGAAGGCTCCCGCCAGGATGGGGCCGACGCGCGCAGCAGGAACTCCGCGTACGTATCCGGAGCAGCGCCTGGCTCCGGCGCGCAGCGGTCGTAGGAAAGGCTGTAGGACATTAGCCGCCGCTGCGCTTCGTTGCATTCGGAGATGATCTCGCTGATTCGGTGCAGCAGGTTCATGACTCCAGCCTCGCCCGCCGGGCTGCCGACCGACAGTGGCAGTAGTGACATATAGGGATGATATCCTGCCAACCATCCCCTCATACTTGTTTCATGCTGAAGAACGTGGCTGTCGTGGCGCTGGACCGCATCGAGGCCTTCGAGCTCGGCGTGGTGTGCGAGGTGTTCGGCATCGACCGATCCGACGACGGGCTGCCCACCTATGGTTTCGCGGTCGTCGCGGGCGAGCCGGGCCCGATCCGCTGCAACGCCGGCTTCACCATCGACACCCCGTACGGCCTGGACCGGCTGGAGGAGGCCGATCTGGTCGCGGTGCCGGCGGTCAGCGATCGGCGGCTGGGGCAGGCCGAGCTGATCTCCGGCCTCTCCCCGCCGCGGAACCAGCCGGCCGGCGGTCTGCCGGCCAGCCTGCGCCGTGGCCCCGCCGACGGCGGCCAGCTGCCGGGCGACCTGCTGGCCGCCCTGCGCCGCGCGGCGGAGCGGGGCGCGTGGGTGCTGAGCGTGTGCAGCGGCGTGTTCGTTCTCGGCGAGGCCGGGCTGCTGGAAGGTCGCCGGTGCACCACACACTGGCGGCACACCGCCGAGCTGGCCCGCCGCTATCCCAGCGCCAAGGTCGATCCCGGCGTGCTGTACGTGGACGAGCAGCCGGTGATCACCTCTGCGGGTACGGCGGCCGGGATCGACGCCTGCCTGCATCTGGTCCGCAAGGAGCAGGGCTCACGGGTGGCCAACGGGATCGCGCGCCGGATGGTGGTTCCGCCGCACCGCGACGGCGGGCAGGCCCAGTACATCGACCGCCCGCTCGCCGAGACGTCCGGCGGCAGCCTCGGCGGCGTGCTCGACTGGATGGCGCTCAACCTCGGCCGGCCGCTGAGCGTCGGCGACCTGGCCGGCCGCGCGCACATGTCGCCCCGCACGTTCGCGCGGCGCTTCACCCAGGAAACCGGGACCACGCCGCTGCGCTGGCTGACTTCTCAGCGCATCCTGCTGGCCCAGCAGCTGCTGGAGGAGACGGACGAGACGGTGGACGCCATCGCCGAGCAGGTGGGCTTCGGGAACGCGGCTACGCTGCGCCACCATTTCCGCGCCTGCCGCGACACCACGCCCGACTCCTACCGTCGCCTGTTCCGCGGCCCGGCGCGGCCCAGCCGGCCGGTTCTCGCCGACGCGCCGGTCCCCGCCGCCTAGCGTCCCGGTTTTTCATGCTTAACAGGCCTGGTGCACCTGGTCCCGCCCTGCGGACCTGCACCGGGCCGGCGGCTGGCTGGCCCCGACGCCCCCGGCGGGCCGCCCGGGCCCCACGCGGCCGGTAGGATAAACCGCCATAGCCGCGGCGGTTGCCGTGAGTGATGATCTGAGTTCCCGCGTTCCCGGTCGCATCCAGGCGGCAGGCGGTGGAGGGAACCAATGCAGGGGACACAAGGAGTGACGCCGACGTGAAGACAGACGTCGAGGAACTGAGCCCGACTCGCGTGAAACTCAGCGTAGAGGTGCCGTTCGACGAGCTGAAGCCCAGCATCGACAAGGCCTACCGCGAGGTCGCCCGGCAGGTCCGCATCCCGGGCTTCCGCCCGGGCCGCGTGCCGCCGCGGATCATCGACCAGCGGGTCGGCCGGGCGCCGGTGCTGGAGCAGGCCGTCAACGACGCCATTCCCGAGCTGTACGGCAAGGCGGTCGAACAGCAGGAGCTGTTCGCCCTGGGCCGCCCCGAGGTGGAGATCACCAGCCTGGACGACGGCAAGGAGCTCGCCTTCACCGCCGAGTTTGATATCCGGCCCAAGTTCGACCTGCCCGATCTGAGCAGCATCTCGGTCACCATCGACAACGCCACGGTGACGCCGGACGACGTCGAGGAGTACCTCAGCAACCTGCGCGAGCGGTTCGCGTCGCTGAAGGGCGTGCAGCGACCGGCCGAGAGCGGCGACTACGTCTCCATCGACCTGTCCGCCACGGTCGACGGTGGGCCGGTGGAGGACGCTCAGGCCAGTGGCCTGTCGTACGAAGTCGGCAGCGGGTCGATGCTGGAGGGCCTCGACGACGCCGTGACCGGGATGTCGCAGGGTGAGTCGAAGACCTTCAGCACCGAGCTGGCCGGCGGCGAGCGGGCCGGTGACGAGGCCGAGGTGACCGTCACCGTGCACAGCGTCAAGGTCAAGGAGCTGCCTGACTTCGACGACGACTTCGCCCAGCTGGCCAGCGAGTTCGACACCATCGGCGAGCTGCGGGCCGACACCCGCAGGCGGCTCGAGGCGATGCGCCAGCAGCAGCAGGCCATCCAGGCCCGCGACCGCGCCCTGGAGACGCTGCTCGACCAGGTGGACATTCCGCTGCCGGACAGCATCGTGGAGGAGGAGGCGCACCGCCTCGAGCACTCCATGCACGACCAGATCGAGCGGGCTGGCGCCGATTGGGGCACCTACCTGCAGATGGTCGGCAAGTCCGAGGAGGAGTTCAGCGCCGACCTGCACGACCAGGCCCGCCGCAGCGTCAAGATCGGCCTGTTGCTCGACCAGGTGGCCAAGCAGGAAGACCTGGGCGTCAACGACGCCGAGCTGTCCTACTTCGTCACCCAGCAGGCCGAGCAGATGGGGGTCGACCCGCAGCTGCTCGCGCGCCAGATCGCCGAGGGCGGCCAGATCGGCGCCGCCGCGGCCGAGGTGCTGCGCGGCAAGGCCATGGCGCTGCTGGCCAGCAGGGTGCAGATCAAGGACGAGGCGGGCCACGAGCTCGACTACAACACGCTGCTCGGCATCGACGATGCGGGCGGCGAGGACGCTAGCGAGGCCGAAGCGGCCGCCGAGGAGGCCGAGGAGGCCGGGGCCCAGGCCGACGCGGCCGATGCGGCGCTGGCCGGCGACGCCGACGAGGACGAGGATGCCGAAGAGGACGCGGACGCCGATGCCGACGAGGACGCGGACGGGGGCCAGGACGCCCAGGCCTAGTCCCTGCGCCGACAGCGAAAACCCCGCCTTGGAGGCCTGCAGCGGTTAGCTCGCGAGCTATCGTCCAGATCAGAGACATCAGCTGCTTGCGCGGCGGCTAGTCAAACGAGGAGAACGCAGTGACCACGGATTCCCCACTGGACGTGCCGTCCATCGTGAAGGCGGCCATGCCCGATGGTGCCGTCCAGCCGTTCGGCGACCAGCTTTTCCAGCGGCTGCTGCGGCACCGGATCGTCTTCCTCGGCCAGCAGGTCGATGACGACCTCGCGAACCGGATCTGCGCCGAGCTGGTGCTGCTGGCCGCCGAGGACCCCAGGCGCGACATCAGCCTGTACATCAACTCGCCGGGCGGTTCGGTCAGCGCCGGCCTGGCCATCTACGACGTGATGCAGTACGTGCCGAACGACGTCGCCACCTACGTGATGGGCATGGCCGCGTCGATGGCCCAGGTGCTGCTCTGCGCGGGCACGGCGGGCAAGCGGTTCGCCATGCCGCACTCCCAGATCCTGATGCACCAGCCGTCCGGGGGCCTCGGTGGCACCGCGACCGACATCCGGATTCAGGCCGAGCAGATGCTGTACATCAAGCGGACGATGGCGGAGCGCATCGCGTTCCACACCGGCCAGACGTTCGAGCAGATCGAGCTCGACTTCGACCGCGACCGCTGGTTCACCGCCGACGAGGCCAAGGATTACGGCTTCGTCGACCGGGTGGTCCGCAGCGCCACCGAGGTGCCCTCGGCGGGCCCGGTCTCATGAACGCAGATTACGGAACGAAGGAGCGAGGAGTGAGCGAACTCAGCGCCGGAGGCTTCCGGCCGGCGGAGGCCAGGTACGTCCTGCCGTCCTTCGTGGAGCGGACGTCGTACGGGGTCAAGGAGATGAACCCGTACAACAAGCTCTTCGAGGAGCGGATCATCTTCCTCGGCGTCCAGATCGACGATGCCTCGGCCAACGACGTCATGGCCCAGCTGCTGACGCTGGAGGCGATCGACCCGGACCGGGACATCACGATCTACATCAACTCGCCGGGCGGGTCGATGACGTCGATGATGGCCATCTACGACACGATGCAGTTCATCCAGCCCGACATCCAGATGTGCTGCATCGGGCAGGCCGCCTCCGCGGCCGCCATCCTGCTGGCCGCGGGCACCAAGGGCAAGCGGATGGCCCTGCCGAATTCGCGCATCCTGATCCACCAGCCCGCCACCCAGGGCGGCGGCTACGAGCAGGTGAGCGACCTGGAGATCCAGGCCCGCGAGATCATGCGTATGCGCTCGGCGATGGAGGTCATCCTGGCCCGGCACACCGGCCAGCAGGAGGAGTCCATCCGCCGCGACATCGAGCGTGACAAGTTCCTTACCGCCGAGGAAGCCAAAGAATACGGCATCGTCGACGAGGTTCTCACTATGCTCAAGCGCGGCCAGACCGTCTCCGGGGTACTGTCGTCCTAACCGGAGATTTGCCTCTTCCCCGGCATACCCCGGAAGCGGTTTGATGGTTGTGCCTTAGGTTCTCCGGGACCCGAGGCGGTAACGTCGAAAGCCGGAGCGCACGATGGCCTGGCGGGACATGCCCGCTGGGGCAGGCCGCGACCTGCCTCAGCGGCCCCATGCAAAGGAGTAACTGGGTGGCACGCATCGGTGACGGTGGCGACCTGCTGAAATGCTCGTTCTGCGGGAAGAGCCAGAAGCAAGTCAAGAAGCTCATTGCCGGCCCAGGCGTGTACATCTGCGATGAATGCATCGATCTCTGCAACGAGATCATCGAGGAGGAGCTGGCCGAGCCGTCCGAGGTCAAGTGGGACAGCCTGCCCAAGCCACGGGAGATCTACGAGTTCCTCGACGATTACGTGATCGGCCAGGACATGGCCAAGAAGGCACTGTCGGTGGCCGTGTACAACCACTACAAGCGCGTCCAGTCCGGCGGCGAGCGCCCCGGCGACGACGGAGTGGAGCTGGCCAAGTCCAACATCCTGCTGCTCGGCCCGACCGGCTCCGGCAAGACGCTGCTGGCCCAGACCCTGGCCCGGCTGCTCAACGTGCCGTTCGCGATCGCCGACGCCACCGCGCTCACCGAGGCCGGCTACGTCGGCGAGGACGTCGAGAACATCCTGCTCAAGCTCATCCAGGCCGCTGACTATGACGTCAAGAAGGCCGAGACCGGGATCATCTACATCGACGAGATCGACAAGATCGCCCGCAAGAGCGAGAACCCGTCGATCACCCGGGACGTTTCCGGTGAAGGTGTGCAGCAGGCCCTGCTGAAGATCCTGGAGGGCACCACCGCGTCGGTGCCGCCGCAGGGTGGCCGCAAGCACCCGCACCAGGAGTTCATCCAGATCGACACGACGAACGTGCTGTTCATCTGCGGTGGCGCGTTCGCCGGGCTGGAAAAGATCATCGAGCAGCGGTCCGGTCACAACGGCATCGGCTTCAATGCGGTGCTGCGGGCCCGCAAGGCGGACAACGCGGTTGACGCCTTCGCCGAGGTCATGCCCGAGGACCTGCTGAAGTTCGGGATGATCCCGGAGTTCGTCGGCCGCCTCCCGGTCATCACCAGCGTGCACAACCTCGACCGCGAGGCGCTGATCTCGATCCTGACCGAGCCGCGCAACGCGCTGGTCAAGCAGTACAAGCGGCTGTTCGAGCTGGACGGCGTGGACCTGGAGTTCACCCCGGACGCGCTGGAGGCCATCGCGGACCAGGCCAACCTGCGGGGCACCGGGGCGCGCGGCCTGCGCGCGATCCTGGAAGAAGTCCTGATGTCGGTGATGTACGAGGTGCCGAGCCGCAAGGACGTCGAGCGCGTCGTTATCACCCGCGAGGCCGTCCTTGAGCACGTCAACCCCACCCTCGTCCCCCGCGGCGTCAGCAACCGCCGCACCCCCCGAGAGAAGTCTGCGTAATTCAGCGCGGGCGCGGAGCGCAGCGGGGGGTTCCGGGGGGTCGCCGCCCCGGGCCAGCACACCACTAGACTTCGCTGTCGTGACTGGTGCTATTGAGCTTTCCTCGCAGTACAACCCAGGCGAGGTCGAGGGGCCGCGCTACGCGCTGTGGGAGAAGGCGGGTTACTTCACCGCCGACAGTGAGCGGGACGCCCCCACGTTCTCGATCGTGATCCCGCCCCCGAACGTGACGGGCGTACTGCACATCGGCCACGCGCTCGACCACACCATCATCGACGCCATCGTCCGGCGCCGCCGCATGCAGGGCTACACCGCCCTCTGGCTGCCTGGGATGGACCACGCGGGCATCGCCACCCAGAACGTCGTCGAGCGCGAGCTGGCCAAGGAGGGACTGAGCCGGCACGACCTGGGCCGCGAGGCGTTCGTCAAGCGCGTCTGGGAGTGGAAGGCGACCTCCGGCGGGAAGATCCTGGCTCAGATGCGCCGTCTCGGCGACAGCGTGGACTGGACCCGCGAGCGGTTCACCATGGACCCGGGCCTGTCCCGCGCCGTGCAGACCATCTTCAAGCGGCTCTTCGATGACGGCCTCATCTACCGCGCCGAGCGGATCATCAACTGGTGCCCGCGCTGCCTGACCGCGCTGTCCGACATCGAGGTGGACCACAGCGAGGACGAGGGCGAGCTGGTCTCGATCCGCTACGGCAGTGTCAGCCCGGGAGAACGGCCCCCCCAGCCCCCCCCGGAGGGGGACGAAACCTCAATCGTGGTCGCCACCACCCGCGCCGAGACCATGCTGGGCGACACCGCGGTGGCCGTGCACCCCGATGACGACCGGTACCGGCACCTGGTCGGCCGCGAGGTGGAGCTGCCGCTGACCGGCCGGCGGATCCCGGTGATCGCCGATTCCCACGTCGACCCGGCGTTCGGCACCGGCGCGGTGAAGGTCACCCCGGCGCACGATCCGAACGACTTCGAGATCGGCCGGCGGCACGGCCTGCCCCGCCTGACCGTTCTGGACGAGCGCGGCGTGGTCACGGCGCACGGCCCGTTCGAGGGGCTGGACCGCTTCGAGGCCCGCCCGGCCGTAGTCGCGGCGCTGCGCGAGCAGGGCCGGATCGTGTCCGAGGTCCGGCCGTACCTGCACGCGGTGGGGCACTGCCAGCGTTGCGGCACGACGGTCGAGCCGCGGCTGTCCCTGCAGTGGTTTGTCCGGGTCGGCCCGCTGGCCCGTGCGGCGGGCGACGCGGTGCGGGACGGCCGTACCCGGCTGCATCCGCCGGAAATGGCGGCCCGCTACTTCAGCTGGGTCGACGACATGCACGACTGGTGCATCAGCCGGCAGCTGTGGTGGGGCCACCGGATCCCGGTCTGGTACGGCCCGGACGGTGAGGTGCGCTGCGTCGGGCCCGACGAGGAGCCGCCCGCGGGAGAGGGCTGGCGGCAGGACCCCGACGTGCTGGACACCTGGTTCTCCTCGGCCCTGTGGCCGTTCTCCACCCTCGGCTGGCCGGACGACACGCCGGACCTGCACGCCTTCTATCCGACCAGCGTGCTCGTCACCGGCTACGACATCCTGTTCTTCTGGGTCGCCCGGATGATGATGTTCGGCGTGTACGCGATGTCGGACCGGGATCCCGGCGACGCCGTCCCGTTCCGTGACGTCGCGCTGCACGGCCTCGTCCGCGACGCGACCGGCAAGAAGATGTCCAAGTCGCGCGGCAACGCGGTGGACCCGATCGACTGGATCGACCGTTTCGGTGCGGATGCCACCCGGTTCACCCTGGCCCGGGGAGCCAACCCGGGCAGCGACATCCCGGTCAGCGACGAGTGGGCGGCTGGCTCGCGCAACTTCTGCAACAAGCTGTGGAACGCGGCACGGTTCGCGCTCGGTAACGGGGCGCGGGTGCCGCGGGCCCTGCCGGACGCCGCGGCGCTGTCCGTGCCCGACCGTTGGATCCTGTCCCGGCTGTCCGCCGTGGCCGCCGAGGTGGACGCGGACTTCGACCGGTTCGAGTTCGCCAGGGCGTGCGAGACGCTCTACCACTTCGCCTGGGACGAGTTCTGCGACTGGTACCTGGAACTGGCCAAGATCCCGCTGGGCAGTGCCCCGGATGGGCCCGGCCCGGCCGCCGCCGGGACCGCGCGCGACGTGCTCGGGTTCGTGCTCGACCATCTGCTGAAGCTGCTGCACCCGATCATGCCGTTCCTCACCGACGAGCTGTGGACCGCCCTGAACCAGACAGCACCGGGCGGCGAGGAATCGGTAATGGTGGCCCCGTGGCCGCGGCTCTCCATCGCCGACCGCGCCGCGGAGGCGGAGATGGCGTCGGTCATGCGGCTGGTGACCGAGGTCCGCCGGTTCCGGTCCGATCAGGGCCTGCGCCCCGGCCAGCGGGTCGCCGCCCGCCTGGCCGGGATCGAGGCCACCCCGCTGGCCGGCCAGGAGGAGGGGATCCGTTTCCTGCTCCGGCTGACCCGGCCGGAGGGCGACTTCTCTCCGACGGCCGCCATCGCGGCCGAGGGGGTCACCGTCGAACTCGACACGGCCGGGGTGATCGACGTCGCGGCTGAGCGGCGCCGGATGGAGAAGGACCTCGCTGCGGCGCGCAAGGAAGCCGAGCAGGCCCGCACCAAGCTGGGCAACGCCGGGTTCACGGCCAAGGCGCCGCCCGCGGTGGTGGACTCCACCCGTCAGCGCCTGGCCGCCGCCGAGCAGGACATAGCCCGCATCACCGACCGCCTGGCCCTGCTGCCTGCGGCTGGATGATGCTGCAGCGACAGTTTGTTGCGAATGTCTGATTTGCGCGAGAACTGTACCAGGCCAAGGACAACGGCCGGAACCAGATCCACGTTCTCAACCACGAGCTGGCCGGGACTGAGGTTCCGTCGCGGCGGGGGCCAGGCTCAGTGGCCGCCGCTCCCCAGTAGCCTGGAAGCATGACCGACGACGCCGCCTTGCGCGAGACTGAGCGGGAGATCCTCAGCCGCCGCCCCGAATCGTCGATCGAGCCTGCCCTCGACCGGATTGCCACCCTGGTCAATCTGCTCGGCGATCCACAGCAAGCCTTCCCCGTGATCCATATCACCGGGACCAACGGCAAGACGTCCATGGCGCGCATGATCGACGCGCTGCTGCGGGAGCGGGGCCTGCGCACCGGCCGGTTCACCAGCCCGCACCTGACCTCGATGCGGGAGCGGATCTGCATCGACGGCCAGCCGCTGGACCCGGAGCGCTTCGTCGCCCTGTA
>JBEKCN010000041.1:0-10316 GCA_050014855.1 Streptosporangiaceae bacterium
GGGCGGACGCAGCCGGCGCTAACAGCATCCAGGCGGCCGCCGGAGCGTTTCTCACGGCATCCCTGCGGCGGCAGGCGACCTCGGCCCACACAGTCCGGCTGCGGGAGTTGCCGCGGACCCCCCAGCTCTGGGCGAGGGCCTGGACGATAACCAGCCCGCGGCCGCAGTCGCTCATCGGGTCGTCGCTAGGCTGCGGGGCGCCCGGGCCACCCTCGTCGGTCACGGCGATCGCGGCCACGTGGCCGCGACGGGCAAGCTCCACGGTGAACCAGCCATTCTGCCCGCTGGCTGTGTGCTGGATGGCGTTGGTCGCCAGCTCGACCGCCACCGAGGTGAGGTCGTCGCGCTCCAGGCCGTCCGGGAGGAGGGCGGCCAGCCACCGCCGCAACTGGCGGACCTCGCTCTGCTGACCACGGAAAAGCCGCTGCGACCGGCCAGAAGTGTCCGGACGCGAGCTGGCGGGCAGGTCGCGAGGCGCGGAGCCACCGGCGTGAACCATTCGTCACCCCTTACGGCGATGATCCGCACGAACGGAAGCCAGCACTAACCGATCTTCCAGGCTGTTCCTGCTCATTGGTGCCCCAAGGTATGGATTCGTACACAACGACGCAAAGTCTTCCGACGCACTTGCCTAGACACACTTGCGTTGGGGACTTGCCTGACATGCGCCCTATGTTCGGAATCGCCCCTCTGTCTCATATATGCCGGTCAGAA
This sequence comes from Streptosporangiaceae bacterium, assembly GCA_050014855.1. Classification (GTDB taxonomy): domain Bacteria; phylum Actinomycetota; class Actinomycetes; order Streptosporangiales; family Streptosporangiaceae; genus Bog-532. The sequence continues at coordinate 715 of JBEKCN010000041.1, forward strand.
GCGTACCTGCGGGGCGGGGAACCCTTTAAGTATCGAGCCGCTGCTGTCCGGGCGCAAGTGTGTTAGATGAAATTGCACCATAGCAAATGTCCCCCCCATGCCTCCTTCGCGAACGCCAGCACGGGCCCGCGGCCGTACTGCCTGGTGTCCCGGACGGCCAAGGCGGTCCGGCCGACGATACGTCCGCGCAATTGTGAAACGAGGAATGGCCTGGTGGGCTCCGGCCCGGAAGCGGCCGGGGGCCGACGGACCGCGAGCCGGCTAGAAACGCCGCCCGGGCCCGGCCCGGAGCCGACGGGCCGCGAGCCAGCTAGAAATGCCGCCCGGGCCCGGCCGGTGCGGCCGGAACGACCAGGACGGCTATCGGCCGGCGGCAGTGCGGGCAGGCCTCCATGGTGACCAGTGATTCAGCCGGATCCCCAGCGGCCGGCTCGCGGTGATGATTCTGGGGGGGCGCCGGGCGCACCGCCTGGAGCCCGGCCTGCGCGTGCTCTCCGCGGGCCAGCTGCGCGGTGCTGCCGGCACGCTGGCGCATGACCGCAGCGGCGCTCTCCACCCGGTCGTAGGACGCCACGAGGCGGCTATCCGCCTTCAGCAGCTCGTCACACCGCAGCCAGAACTCCCGGCGGAGCCGGTGGCGGCCCAGCTCGGCGTCCGACAGCGTGCTGCGCGAATAGCCGGTCAGCGGAGCCAGCTCCCACTGGCTGAGGCCGGCCCGGTTCCGCATGGCGGCCAGCTGGCGGCCCAGGGCGCGCCGCAGCTGTGTCACGGTCTCGGCACCAGGCGCGTCCGGGTTGCTGGCGGTACTGCCGTTCGCGGGCATCTCAGCTCCCTACCGGGTCCGTCATGGCGGTGATGCTGAAGCGCGTATTGAGCTGGCCGAAACTGTGCATCAAGTCGGGGACCCGCTGCAGGTGGGCCGCGTCGACGTCGGTCGGGAAGTCCCCCAGGGCCATGATCGCCACGGTCTGCTCGCTGACCGACGCGTACCTCTGCAGCACGCTCTGCGCGAGCGGCCGGTCGGTGTCGGCCAGGGCCTGGCCCCGGTCGATGGCCCGGGCTACCGCCGCCGCGGTCCTCGGGTGCCGCTGGCACCAGGGGACCGTCGCGACGTAGCCGTCTATCGCGAAATTCTGGGTCGCACCGTCGTTGACGTCGATGAGACTCTCCGCGCCGGCCTGCACCTCAGCCTCGCTCAGGTATGGCTCGGCCTCGTAGGCGGCGTCGATCCGGTGCGCCTTGAGAGCGGCCGGCATGGCCGGGAAGGGCATCGCCACCAGTTGCACCTTCGAGGGAGGCACCCCTGCGGACTCAAGCGTCGAGGACACCAGCAGCGCCGCGATGCTGTCGAGAGCGTTCACCGCGATCGTCCGGCCGGCCAGCTGCCGCGCGGAGATGATGCCCGAACTGGGCAGGACCACGATCTCGTCGACGTTCGGCGCGCCGGCGTATCCGTCGGCCAGGATGTGGAATTTCCCGGCCCCATGCACCTGCGCCTCGATAAATCCGGGGTAGGCCCCATTGAGGACGTCGATGCTGCCGTTGAGCAGGTCCGGCGTGACCGTGGCGTCGGACCCCACGCTGACGATCTTCACGTTCAGGCCCGCCTGCCGGAAGAATCCCTCCTGCTGTGCGACGTACAGCCCGGCCGCCGACGCGGTGGGAACGGCGGCAATGACCAGGTTGGGCTTTTCGGCCAACGGCGATCCTGCCGTTGGCGGGGACCCGCACCCGGCACTGACCAGCGCAGCCAGGACAGTGATCGATACGGCCACTTGCCGGCATCTGGGCCGCTTCGCCAACATCCGCGACAACTTAGACATGGGAGAAACAATCAGCTGCCGACACACATGTCGGAAAGCGCCGGCACGAACCTCGGCAGGCCGAATACGCAGCGTAACCTGATGCTGAAACTGGGCACGCAAAAAAGGCGCGTTAAATATGCGTCAGAGACGAATTAATGTCACCGATGTTATTGGTGATGCCAGTGCTTTGGGGGCGACCTGGCGGGTCAGGGCTGACGGGGCGAACTTGGTGGACCGCCCGCGGCCGGCGGCGCGGCCACGATGAGGACCGTGACGGGCTGATGGCAGTGCGGGCACCGCTCCGCTACTGCCAGCGTGGACGGGTCAGCCAGCGCCGCGCGAGCCATGGCTGCGTCGGCCGGGACGGCGCGGCCCCAGGTGATGCCGCCCGCCGCGACGGCTTGCGGGTCGGGAGCTGGCTCGGCCTGAACGTCCGGGGCAAGAGCCTCCGGGACGGGGGAAGCGGCCGCGGTGCCGACGGCGCGCTCCCCGGCGGCGCGGGCGTGCAGCAGGGACTGGAGCCGCCGCGACGCCTGCTCCTCCCGCGCCGCCTGCGCCCGGCTGCGCGCCTGCCGGCGCACCTCCATCGCCTGCGTCTCGATCTGGTCGTAGGCCGCGATCAGCATTCCGCCCGACGCCAGGGCTTCGTCACAGCGCTCCCAGAACTCGCGGCGCAGCCGGTGCCGCCCGAGCTCAGCATCAGAAAGCGTGCTGCGCGAGTATCCCGTCAACGGCGCGAACTCCCACTGACTGAAGCCCGAACGGCTGCGCAGCGCCGCCAGCCGGCGGCCCAGGGCACGGCGCTGCTCCCACACCTGCTCGGAGTGCGGCCGGCTGGAATCCAGGCCCTGTCCCGGGTCTGCGCCGCGCACAGAATCGTTCGGCACAGCGGAGTGGCCGGGGTGATTCCCGGCCGGCCTCGCCTCCATCCTGTGGCGCATCTCCGGCGGTACAGGGTGAGCAGCGTGCCGTGGCCTGCCAGTTCGGGCGTGCGATGGCGGTAAAGTCATGGGCCCTCCGGTTGAATGTGCGCGACGCAAGTGCACAAGCACTAAAATATGGTATGCGGGTGATCGGTACGTCACTCCCCGCTTTAGGAATTTTCTGCCTTCTGCGCCCTTTGGGGGCGGCGACATAGCTGGCCAGCAGTCATAAAAGCCGGAAAACCGGCTACTCGTCGCCGTGCACGACCTGGCCGCCAGCGATGGTCAGGTCGACGTGGGCGCTGCCGATCTCCGCCGCGGGGCTGGCGAGAATGTCCCGGTCGAGCACCGCGATGTCGGCCAGGTGGCCGGGCCGGAGCGAGCCGAGGTCCGCCTCGCGGTGGTTGACGTACGCGACCCCGGCGGTGAACGCGGTCAGCGCCTGCGCGACGGTGACGGCCTCGTCCGGCAGGAACGGCCGGTCCGTCTCGGCCGTACCGGGCCGGCCCAGCCGCGGCGAGAGCCGCCGGTTGACCGCGACGTGGATCTCCTGCAGCGGGTCCGCGCTCGAGACCGGCCAGTCGCTGCCGAACGCGAGCCGGGTACCGCGGCGGGCGAGCGTGCCGATCCGGTACTGCCAGCCGGCCCGTTCCGGGCCGACGACCGGCAGCGTCAGGTCGTCCATCTGCGGGTCGTGACACGCCCACAACGGCTGGAAGTTGGCCACCGCGCCGAGGTCACGGAACCGGTCCAGGTCAGCCGGGCGGATGAACTGCAAGTGGGCCAGATGGTGCCGGAGATCGGTGCGGGGCCCAGCGCCGGCCAGCGCGTCGAGGACGACGTGCACGGCCCGGTCCCCCAACGCGTGGAAATGAACCTGAAAGCCCTCCTGGCTCAGCAGGCGGACGGCCTCAGCGACTTCCTCCGGCGAGACGAACAGGCGGCCGCGGTGGTCGCGGGGGTCGCGGGGGTCGGGCTGGCCAGAGTAGGGCTCGGTCATCGCCGCGGTCAGCGTCTCGCACACCCCGTCCATCATGATCTTGACGGAAGTGGCACGGAACCGCCCGGACTCCGCGTGCTCACGCCGGCCGAGCAGGCCGTCGATCTGGCCGAGGCCACGGGTCCGGTCCCACCACAGGGCCCCGTTGACGTGCGCGGTCAGCCAGCCCTCGGCCGCGGCCGCGCGGTAGGTGGCGTAGGCGTCGGGAATTCCGATGTCCGGTGCCGCACCGACGATGGCATCCTGCCAGTGCGTGACCCCCAGCGCGTGCAGATGACGCTGGCCCGCGCGCAGGCCGGCCGCCAGCTCGGCCGCGGACGGTTCCGGGACGACCTGCGCGACCAGCCGCATCGCCCCGTCGTGCAGCGCGCCGGAGGGCTCACCCCGCTCGTCGCGCTCGATGCGGCCGTCCGCCGGGTCGGGGGTGTCCCGGGTCACACCGGCCCGGGCCAGCGCCGCGCGGCTGACCCAGGCACTGTGATGGTCCCGGTTCGGCAGGAAGACGGGCCGCCCCCCGGCCACCGCCTCCAGATCAGCGGCCGAAGGGACGCCACCCGGGAAGGCCTCAAGGCACCAGCCGCCGCCGAGCACCCAGCCTCCCGGCTCCAGCGCGCGGGCATACCCGGCGATGACGCCGAGATACTCGGGGCGGGTGCGCTTACCCACCAGGTTGCACCGCAGGCTCTCCAGGCCGCCGCCGACGGGATGGACGTGCGCGTCACCGAACGCGGGCAGGGCGAGCCGGCCCTTCAGGTCGATGATGCGCGTCCCTGGGCCGGCCAGCTCACGGGCCCGGGCGGAACTGGTCACCGCGGTGATCCGGCCGTCCGCCACGACGATCGCGTCTTGCCCGGTCCCCACTCCGTCCGCAGACCACACCCGCCCGTTGAGCAGCACCAGTGACCGCACTGCGCCGGTCAGCCGAAGCACTGGCCCTCTCCGCGGTAGGTCGGCACGGGCCGGGCCGGGGCGCCATCCTCGATCAGGTAGTAATCGGCGAACCGCTCGGCGAGCTCCCCCGCCTTCGCATGCCGCAGCCAGACCCGGTCGCCGAGCCGCAGCCGGGCGGCCGCCGCGCCCAGCACCGGGGTCTGCACCTCACCGGCGCCCTCGGTAGCAGAGAACTTCAGCCCGGGCGGCAGGTACGGCGTCGGTGAGCGGTCCGGACCGGCGGGCCGGGAGGCCGCGTAACCGCCGGAGAACAAGGTGGCGGCAGGCTGGCCTGGACCGCTCGGGCGGCGCACGACCGGCAGCGCGTACAGCAGCGCGGGACGCGGGGAGAAGCGGCGGTAGGCGTCGAACAAGCTGGGTCCCATCAGGCCGGAGCCGGCGGCCAGGTCACGGCCAGCCGGGCGGCCCGGGCCGGAGGAGCAGGCATTTTCGCACAGTAGGGCACAACCGCCGAAAGGTGAAGTCCCTAGGTGACCGGCGAGTAGACCGGCCTGCCGCAGTCCCGGATGGCGCGCGCCGCGGTCACCGCCCGTTAGCGAATCGACAGGATTGGCGCGGTGGGCGCCTGGGGCTCGTATGAACCAGTTCCGGGCCGGGAAACGGGCCGCATGCTGGAGCTGTAACCGCCTGGCCCAGGCGGCCTTCATCGCCGAGTGACCGTGGAGGGATCCCGTGACTGGAGTGCCCGCTATCCGGCCCGCACATGCGGAGCTGGTCTCCCAAACCGCCGGGACGGACGGTCCCTGGCCGCTCACCGCCCGGGCCATCGGGGACCGGCGGGACGGTCTGGTCAGCGTAGGCGGCGTCGCGCTGGGGCAGGTCGCCGCCGAGTACGGCACCCCCGCGTACGTGCTGGACGAGGCGGACGTCCGGCAGCGGTGCCGCGACTACCGCGCCGCCCTCGGCGACGGGGAGGTGGCCTACGCGGCTCAGGCTTTCTGCTGCCGGTTCATGGTGCACTGCGCCTGCGAGGAGGGGCTGTCCCTGGCGGTGCGCTCGGCCGGGGAGATCGGCGTCGCCGCGTCGGTGGGGTTCCCGGCGGAACGGCTGATCGTGCACGGCAACGCCATGACGCCCGCGGACATGCGGGCCGCGCTGGACGCCCGGGCCGGCCGGATCGTCATCGACAGCCTCGGGGAGATTCCCCGGCTCGCCGCCCAGGTCCCGCCGCGCCAGCGGGTCCTGCTCCGGGTGATCCCGGCCCTGGGCGCCAGCCCGCACCCGGTCCTGAGCCCCGGCATCGGGGAAGGCGGCGTGCCGCTGGCCGACGGTACCGCTGCGGAGGCGGTCCGCCGGATCATCGGCCAGCCCCGCCTGAACCTGGTGGGCCTGCACTGCCACGTCGGCACGCAGGTCACCACCCCCGACGACTACGCGTTCGCCGCCCGCCGGCTCCTCGCCCTGATGGCGGCCGTCCGCGACGAGCACGGACTGGTGCTGGGCGAGCTCAACCTGGGCGGCGGGCACGGTGTCCCGCACGCGGAAGGCGAGCACGGACTGAACCTGGCGGCCTTCGCACGCCGGGTCCAGGGCGCCGTCGCCGAGGCCTGCGCCGCGGCGCGGCTGCCGGTGCCGCGGATAACGGTCGAGCCGGGCCGGGCTATCGTCGCGCGGGCGGGCGTGACCCTGTACCGGGTGGTGGCGATCACCCACCGGCCCGGCGGGCGGGTCTTCCTCGCCGTGGACGGCGGGATTAGCGACAACCCGCGGCCCGTGCTGTCCGGGACGGCGTACTCGATCCGGCTGGCCAGGACACCCACCGGGACGACCGTGCAGCTGGCCACCGTCGTCGGGCGGCACGGCGAGGCGGGCGACATCCTGGCCCGCGACGTGCCGCTGGCCGGCGACGTGCACCCGGGCGACCTGCTCGTCGCGGGCGGTACCGGCGCTTACCACCACGCGATGGCCTCCAGCTACAACATGGTCGGCCGGCCCCCGGTGATAGCGGTGCGCGACGGCCGCGCCCGGGTCCTGGTCCGCCGCGAGACCGACGCTGACCTGCGGCGCCGGGACGTAGGCCTCTAGCTGTGCTTGCCAGGGGGGCGCCCCCCTGGAACCCCCCGCTGCGCTTCGCGCCCGCGCGGTGGTACTCCGCCGACACACCGGCCGCTCACCGGGCACAGCGCCCTGGCCCAGTTAAGTGGTGCACTGCCATGTGCCCATTAGGCCCGGTTCGCTGAGCCGGCCACGAGCGCCTCGCCGTGACCCGCTGCGGTTCCCGCCGGCAGCACCGGCCGTACGCCATCCCCGCCGCGGCCGCGCCCGACGTGGTGGCTGAGCTGCAGCGGGAGGTGCCCAAGCTGGCCGACCCGGTGATGTTCCCGGTCGAGGTCCGGGTGGCCGCGGCCGACGACATCTGGCTGTCCACGGCCTACGGCCGTGACTCCGCCTCCATCGCGGTCCACCAGTACACCGGGCTGCCGTACGAGGCGCACTTCGCGCTGTTCGAGTCGATCGTGGCCAGGGTGGGCGGCCGGCCGCACTGGGGCAAGATGCACACCCTGGACGCTGGCCGCCTGCGGCAGCTCTACCCCCGTTTCGGCGACTTTATGCGGGTTCGTGATGAAGCCGACCCTGCGGGGCGGTTTACTAATCCGTATCTGGACCGGGTCCTCCGGCCACCGCCGGGCCAGGCTGGTCGGCCCGGTTTGCCAGCGGACAGGCTCGGGTAAGCGCGAGAGCAGCCGCTGGACCGCCTACAAGGAGGTAACACACGTGGAGCTGACGTTCCTTCGCCCGCTGTATGAGCACGCGGGGAGCTTTGCTTCCGTCTACCTCGACACGTCGGGGACGGGTGCCGGCCCGGAGGCGCACGCGGTCGACGTCCGCTGGCGGGATATGCGCACCGAGATGGCGCAGGCCGGAGCCGACGCAGCCACACTCGACGCGCTGGGCGAGGTGGTCACCGGCCCCGCCCGTACGGCCCCGGGCACGGCGGCGTTCGGCCAGGCCGGGACGGCGCCACTGGCGGTGCGGCTGCCCGGGCCGCCGCTGCGGGAGGTGGGCCGCTGGGCCCGGCTGCCGCACCTGCTGCCGCTGCTGATCCAGTCGCCGCCGCGGCGCCCGCACCTTCTGGTCAGCGCGACCAAGGCCGGCGGTGACGTGCTCGCCGTCCGCACCGCGGACGACGTCACCAAGGAACACATCGAGGGCACGGGCTGGCCCGTGCACAAGACCAGGTCGGGCGGCTCGGCGCAGCTGGAGCACCAGCGGGCCGCCGAGGATGCGTGGGAGACCAACGCCAAGGAGCTCGCGGACGCGGTGGTCAGCGCGGCCTCCGGCTCGGTCCCCGAGGCGATCATCGTGGCCGGCGACGTCCGGGCCCGCCAGCTGCTGGTGGACAAGCTGCCCGCCAACCTGGCCAGCAAGGTGATCGTGATCGACCGTGAGCTGCCCGTCGACTCCGACCAGCTGGCCGAGGCGGCGGACCAGGCGCTGAGCAACCAGGAGGACGCCGAGTGCCGGCGCAGGCTGGAGACCTACCACGACCAGCTCGGCGCGGGCGGGGCGGTCGAAGGCCTGGCCGAGACCGTGGCCGCGCTGCAGAACGGGCAGGTCGCCGAGCTGTTCCTGAGCGGCGACTACCTGGCCGACAACCCGGACACGCCCGGGCCGGCGTGGTCCGCGGCCCCGGCCTGGATCGGGCCCGCGCTGGACGACATGGGCCTGTCGGAGCAGGATCTGCGCGATCGCGGGGTGACCGAGGTGGCGCGGGACCGGATGGACGCCGCGCTGGTGCGGGCGGTAACCGGGACCGACGCCTGGCTGTTCATGGTGCCCGCCGGGGAGACCCCGCTGCGGGACGACATCGGCGCGCTGCTCCGCTACCCCGTCCCGGGCGCCTGAGGCAGTAGCCGGGGGCGGGTCAAAGCCGGCGCAGGACGATGATCATGCGCCAGGCCTCCGGCTCGGACGGGCTGACCCCGCCCGAGAAGTCGCCGTAGCACGCGGCCTCCGTGAAGCCGCCCGCCAGCCGGGCGGCCGCGGTGACCTCGGTCCGGGTCCAGAAGCGGTTGGGTACCACGTCGGTCAGGGTGCGTGAGCCTGCCGCGTCGCGGACGGTGACCCGTACGTGCTCCCGGGTCACCTGGGTGACCGGGTCGATGGCGTCGTCCCCGCCACCCCAGCGGACGTGTACCTGCCGCCCGTCCACGTCGCTGTCCCACTCGGAACTGGTTCGCGGCACCATGGTGAGGAAGTCGGCCGGGTGCGCGAGCTCGATGATGTAGAGGCCGCCCGGGGCGGTGTGAGCCGCCGCCGCTTTCAGGTGCGTCACCAGGTCGTCCAGCTCCATCAGGTGGCACAGCGAGTTCAGCATCGTGATGGCCAGGTCGAAGCGCCCGGGCAGGGTGAAGTCCCGCATGTCGGCGTGCACGACGTCCAGCTGGAGGCCGTCGCGCCGGGCCTTGTCGCGGGCCCGGGCGCACATCGCCGGGCTGAGGTCGAGCGCGGTCACGCTCGCCCCGCGCCGGGCCAGCTCCAGAGAGTGATCGGCGGGGCCGGCCGCAAACTCCAGCACCGAGCCCGGGACCGTCCCGGCGCCATCCGCGCCCGCCGCCCCCGGGTCGCTGTGCCGTGCGAACCAGCGTTCCAGGGCGTCGACCTCACTGAGGACGTCGCGGTAGGCGCAGGCGAGCTCGTACATCTCCGGCTCGTCGTAGATTCCCGTCACCCGGTCATTGTGCCGGAAAGCCCGGCCCGGGCTGGAACCCCCGTCTAGCCGCCCGGGGTGTTCCTACGGCAAACTGGCCGCATGATGACCGAGGCCCAGGCCCTCAACGCGCTGGCGAGAGAGGACCCTGAGGCGGCCGACGAAGCTAAGGCCGCGCTCAGCTGGCTCACCAACGGTGCGGGCCTGCAGAGCGTCTCGCAGCTCAAGCTGCAGGAATTCGTCTGGTACGCCCTACCGGTCAAGTGGCCGAT
>JBEKCN010000042.1:0-10865 GCA_050014855.1 Streptosporangiaceae bacterium
AGGCAGATGCTGAAAGCCGGGTACCTGGAGGATTGGACCTGGCATGCGACGCACAGCGGCGCACCGCAAGGCGGGATCATCACGCCCCCAACGCAATAGATAACCCGAGCGATGGTCACCCTCCGTATCGGGTCGCGGGTCGCGCTGCCGGGCGCCGGAGCCATCCGCGCGGGTGGGAATGCGGTGCCGGATGGTGATCTTCTCCGGGCCGACGAGGATGTCCTTGACGAGCAGGCGCAGTACCCGCTGGCGTTCTTCGACGGTGGCGGTGGCGGCGCTGCCGCGCAGCTGGGCGAGGAACCCTTCGAGGTCATCGGCGAGCTTGAGGTAGGCGTCCCGGTCGGCGAGCTGGGCGTCGAGCGCGTCGATCTGGCCGCGCAGGCTCGTCTCGCGGGCGCGCAGGTGCGGCATCCGCGCGCGCAGCTCGTCGATGGTGATCAGCTGCTCGGAGTAGGCCTCGATCATCGCGGTGATCGTGGTGGTGGCCTTGGCCAGTCCCAGCTCCAGCTGCTTGCGCTGCCGGGTGGCCGGGTCGGCGGTGCGGGCGGTCTCCAGCCGCTTGCTGATCTCGGCGCGGATCAGGGCCGGGTCGGCGAGCAGGTGCGTGATGTGGTCCCAGACGACGGTGTCGAGGTAGTCGGCGCGGACTGGCTTGTTGCCGCAGACCCGGCCGCCTTCGTAGCGGTAGTCATCAGAGCCCAGGCACCGGTAGTAGTAGATCTTCCTGGTAGTAGCCGTAGCCGCAGGCCGAGCAGGCGGCCAGGCCCTGCAGCAGGGAGGGGACCTTGGTGTTGCGGGCGGCGAACCGCTTGTTGCCGGCCAGCCGCTGGGCGGCTCGCTGGAACGTCTCGGCCGTCACGATGGCGGGGACGGGGATCTCGATCCACTCCTCGCGGGGCCGGTCGACGGTCTTGGAGGCCCGCGGCACCGAGCGGCCCTCCAGGCGGGCCCGCCGGTTGAGCCCTGGCGATTCCTGCAGGACCTGCGTCTTGCCGAACACGGCGGTGCCCGCGTAGGCGGGGTTGCGCAGCATGCCCCAGACGACCGAGCGGTCCCATCGGGCCTTGCCGGTTCGGGTGGGGACGTTTTCGCTGGTGAGCCAGCGGGTCAGGTCGGCGATGGAAGCGCTGTCGTCGGTGTAGCGGCGGAACAGCTCGGCGGCGATCGCCGCCTCATGGTCCACGATCTCGTAGCTGGCTCCGCTGTCAGCGGTCTTGTTGATGTAGCGGTAGCCGAACGGGGCTCCGCCCAGGACGTTGACCGATCCGCAGCGGGCGCGGTGGGTCTTGCCGCGCCGGTAGCGCTCCATCAGCTGGGCTTTCTCGTACTCGGCGAACATGCCCTGGAACTGCACCATCAGCTGGTCTTCGGGGCTGTCCCCGCGCGGGCCCTTGACGAACTCCACCCGCACCCCGGCGCGGGCGAACTCCTCGATCAGCAGCGCCTGGTAGGCGAACTTGCGGGCCAGCCGGTCCGGGGAATAGCACAGCACCACATCGACGCAGCCCTGGGCGGCCAGGTCACGCAGCGCCTCCAGGGCCGGGCGGACCAGCGTCGCCCCCGAATGACCCTCGTCCTCAAACACCCACTCCCCGGGCAGCTCAACCCCGAGCTGCCCGGCGTGCTCGCGCAGCGCCGCGGTCTGCGAGCCGATCGTCTGGTCCTTCTTCTGCCGGGCCGAGGACACCCGGGCGTAGATCGCCGCGCTCGTCACGGGGCGGCCTTCCTTCCTGGCCGGCCCGGATGCGGGCCCGCCGCTGCTGTACGAGAATGGCGTAGGCCACCGACAGATCGGTGGCCGCGTGGCGGCCGAAGACGTACTCCGTCCCGACTGCCCGGTCGCTCACCTGCGGGGCGGCTGTCTGCGGCCCCGCGCGAAGAATTCGGTCAGCGCGCGCGTCACCACGGCGGAGATCGTGGTCTCCCGCTCGCGCGCGTCGGCGCGCACCCGCGCGGCCAGCCCCGCGGGCAGCTTAACGGTGAACACCACGCTCGCCTCGGGCACCGGCACCCGGCCGCCCGCGGCGGCCTGATCCACATATCGGCGGGCCTGCCGCAGCGAGCACCCGAACCGGCCGGCCAGCGCCCCAGCGGCCTCGGCCGCCGGGGCACCGGACTCCACCAGATCAGCGGCAGCGTTGACCCGCCGGGCGTACTCCGCATCACCCACGCGACGGTCACCAGCCATGCCATAACCGTACTACCCGACATGTCACTGATTGCCCGTGACACGCCGAGGCCGTTCCAGTCGACGGTAGCTCAGCGTGACATCAAAGCAGAAGTTATCTATTGCGTTGGGGGCGTGCTGTCACCGTTGCTCTGTAACGCCTACCTGCATCGGCTGGACCGGGCATGGCAGGCGGGTGAGCACGGCGTGCTGGTCCGCTACGTCGACGACGCGGTGGTCATGTGCGAGACCAGGGAACAGGCGGAGGCTGCGCTCGCGCGGCTGACGGTCCTGCTGGCCGGGCTCGGGCTGGAGCCCAAGGCGGCCAAGACCCGCATCGTGCACTTGGCCGAAGGGAACCCGGGGTTTGATTTCCTCGGGTTTCACCACCGGCTGGTGCGCGGGCGGACCCCGAAATCGGCGCACCTGACCTTCCTCGCCCGCTGGCCCTCACGCAAGGCGGCCCAGCATGCCCGCGACCGGATCCGGGAGATCACCGGCCGGGAACGCCTGCTGGTGCCGGCCGAGGTCATCGTGACGGAACTCAACATGTTCCTGCGCGGCTGGGCCGGGTACTTCCGCTACGGAAACTCGGCCCGTGTCCTCGGCCAGGTCGGGAACTACGCGCTCTGGCGGCTGGGGCTGTGGTTGTCCAAGAAAGGCAACCGGCGCCACGGCTGGCGGTGGGGCGTAACCCAGGTGCTGCTATCCCCGGACCACCTGGGCCTGGCCAGCCTCCATCGAACCGTCATCCCGCCCAGGCCTTTCCGGGACTGGCGCGGGAAGGCCGAACACCGCCGGTGAAGAACGTCGGTAAGCCGTGTGCGGGAGAACCGCATGCACGGTTTGACGGGCGGGGACTGGAAACGGGCCGCTACCAGCGGAACCGCGCCAGTCCCCGACCCTCCCATTTCGCTAGCTGACCAGGTAATAGTCCCGGTTTAGTCGTGCGCGCTGGTGGAACCAGCGTGTTCGGGCCTGGTGACGGCGTCTCCAGTTGAGCCAGCGTGCATCGTGGCCGCGGGGATGCACGGGCTGGAGTGCGGCTGCGAGCAGCCGTTTTATCTCGGGGACGGTCAGCGGGATCATGCCGGGGTCCGGCGGCGGGGCCTGGCCGGGGCTCACGGGCGGCGGGGCCTGGGTGCCGGTGCGGTCCCTGAGCTGGGCGGCGGTGACGGCGCAGACCGCCAGGGCGGCCATGACCAGCACGATGTGGCGGAGTATCGCGGTGTAGAGCCTGGCCTGGCACTGGTCCAGGCCGAGGCAGTCCTTCCCGAGCTCGAAATCTTCTCCCACCGGCCAGCGCAGCCCGGCGGCCCTGATCAGCCTGGTCTTCGCCAGCAACTGTCCTTCGGGGACGTAGCAGTAGTGAAAGGCCAGCTCACCAGTCTTGATGTGGCGGCGGACCAGCAGGTGATGACGCGGCGAGGCGGTGCCGATCCAGGCCCAGGCATACCAGCGCTCGCCCTTGGAGCCCTTCCCGGCGGACCGGACCTCCCAGCGCCGCTTGTCCTTCACCAGCCGTTTCACCGCTTCCGCGCAGGCCACCTTCGTTCCCGGGGCCAGCGTGATCATGAAGCTGGAGGCGACCCGCAGCACGTACGCCTGCCCGTTTTCCTCGAAGAACTCCCGCAGCTGCGTGCAGCCGCCGTACACCTCATCCCCGCAGGCGAAGTCGAAAAAGAGCCCGTCAGCGTTCGCATCGGCGCAGATATCCATGGCCAGTTGCCCCTTGGTACGGAACTCCAGGTCCAACGGCAGGCCCGTGACCAGCGATTTCACCGGGTCTTCGATGTGCTCTCGCGGTATCCACTGGCGGGCCCCGATCAGCGCGTGCCCGGTTTTCTCCCGCACCAGCGACAGGTGCACCGTGTTGATCCCGTTGGCGACCCGGCCCGCGCAGCCCATGTACTGGCGCTTCACCCCCGCAGTCGCGGTGCCCTGCTTCTGCTGCCCGGTCTCGTCCAGCGCCCCGATCACCAGGGCATCCCGGCGCCGGCCGCGGCGCGCGGCTTCCTCCAGGCCGGCCGCTGCGAACCGGCGGACCTCGCTCATCGCCGCGAGCGTGTCCCACGAAGCCCGGTTCAGCAGCCGCTGCGTCCGGTCCGGCGCCCGGTCACCCGCATGCTGGGCAATCGTCCACCCGTTCCGCTTCGGCATCTCGCTGACCAGCGCAGATATATACCTGCCCGCATGCTGCCAGGTCTCCGTCCGCGAAAAGCACCGCCGCAGCGAGCCCATCAGCTCAGCCCGTTTCCGGACCGCGCGCCCAGCCCCTATCCTGGCAGCAGCAGCCGCCTCCGATTCATTTGTCCTCACAAACACATGATCGTCAGGCGGCTGCGCTCACGTCACACGAATCCCACGCATCCCGGCAGCTCAAGCCGCCAATGGCGGCTGCCGTACTAGCGCCCATCCGTGAAACCGCGGAAATATCCAGGCGACGCTGCGGAAACTTGCCGGTACGCTGGGCCCCGGCCGCACGGCCCCGGCCGCACGGGGCCGGGCTCCCCGGGCGATGATGAGGGCAGTGCGTGGGGAGGCGATCGTGGTGAGCGCCACCCTGGTGGCCAAGGGCCTGGAGGCCGCGCACGGTGACCGGCTGCTGTTCTCGGGTCTGGACCTGGTGACCGGCCCCGGTGATGTCGTCGGCCTGGTCGGCGCGAACGGCGCGGGCAAGTCCACCCTGTTGCGCCTGCTCGCGGCCGAAGCCAGCCCGAACGCCGGGACGGTGACGATCAGCCCGCCGGAGGCGACGATCGGCTATCTGCCGCAGGAGCCGGATCGGCGCCCGGGCGAGACCATCCGGCAGTTCCTGGCCCGGCGGACCGGCGTCGCCGCGGCGCACGACGCGATGCAGGCCGCCGCGGACGCGCTGGCCGCCGGGAGGCCCGGCGCGGATGACCGCTACTCGCGCGGGCTGGAGCGGTGGCTGGCGCTCGGCGGCGCGGACCTGGACGAGCGGGCCGATGCGGTCGTGGCCGGCCTGGGCCTGACCGTGCAGCTCGATCAGCTCATGACCGCCCTGTCCGGCGGGCAGGCGGCCCGGGCGTCGCTGGCCTCGCTGCTGCTCAGCCGCTACGACGTGTTCCTGCTGGACGAGCCGACCAACGACCTGGACCTTGACGGGCTCGCCCGGCTGGAGGCGTTCGTCCAGGGCCTGCGCGCGGCGGCCGTCCTGGTCAGCCACGACCGGGAGTTCCTTACCCGGACCGTGACCCGGGTCGTCGAACTCGACCTGGCCCAGCAGCAGGTCCGGTCCTACGGCGGAGGCTATTCGGCATACCTGAACGAACGGGACGTGGCGCGACGGCACGCCCGCGCGGAGTACGAAGAGTACGCGGGCACGGTCGCGGCCCTGCAGGAGCGGGCCCGCTCCCAGCGGGCCTGGATGGAGAAGGGCGTCAAGAACGCCCGGCGCAAGCAGCCCGACAACGACAAGATCGGCCGGAAGTTCCGCACCGAGGCGACCGAGAAGCAGGCGGCGAAGGCCCGGCAGACCGAGCGGCTCATCGAGCGCCTGGAAAGCGTCGAGGAGCCGCGCAAGGAATGGGACCTGCGGATGGAGATCGCCGCGGCACCGCGGGCGGGAACGATCGTCGCCTCGATGCGCGGCGCCGTCGTCCACCGCGGCGCCTTCACCCTGGGGCCGGTTGACCTGCAGATCGACTGGGCGGACCGGGTCGCGATCACCGGCGCGAACGGTTCCGGCAAGACGACCCTGCTGGAGGCGCTGCTCGGGCGGATACCGCTCGATGCGGGGCACGCGGCGCTGGGCGCCAGCGTGATCGTCGGCGAGGTGGACCAGGCGCGCGGCCTGTTCCTGGGCCGCGAGCCACTGATGGACGCCTTCGCGGCCGCCGTCCCGGGCATGGCGCCGGCTGACGTCCGGACGCTGCTGGCGAAGTTCGGCCTCCGGGCCGCGCACGTGCTGCGGCCGTCGGGCACCCTCTCCCCCGGTGAGCGCACCCGCGCCGCGCTGGCCCTGCTGCAGGCCCGCGGCGTCAACCTGCTGGTGCTCGACGAGCCGACCAATCACCTGGACCTGCCGGCCATCGAGCGGCTCGAGGCGGCGCTCGCGTCCTATCCCGGCACGCTGCTGCTCGTCACCCACGACCGCCGCATGCTGGAAGCGGTGACCGTCAACCGGCGGCTGGAGGTGGCCGATGGCACCGTCACGAGCCGCTGACCATCCTGGCCATATCTCCTGCCCGGTGGGCCACGTCACCGCGCGTCACGGCCGCCTTTTCACGGTAGGCACCTGGGCGCCGATTTTGGTGTCCGGCGCCAGCCAGAACGCACCCCGGCGCCGAGATCCGCGGCCGGCCACGGCCCGATGTGCTCAGCAATCTGCACTGACGTGTTGACCTACAGTGACCGGGTCCGGTTTAGTGAGGGTCAACTGCGGAAATGCCCGCAGGTAGGCGAGTTGCTTTCCGGGGGGATGAAGCAGCTGAAATCACACCGAACGCGGCGCCGCGCGGGGGGCGGCGCCGGGGTGCCGCCGCCGGGCCAGCCGCCGGGCGGGCCGGTGCATGAACTCGAGTTCGCCTGCATGCGCAACCTGCTTTCCTGTACCGAGGAGCGGGTCTACTTCAAGGACACGCTCAGCCGCTTCCTCCTGGTCAGCGCAGGCTGGATCGCCGCGTACGCGCCGGGCCGCACCGCCGCCGAGCTGATCGGGAAAACCGACTTCGACTTCTTCGGCGAGGATCACGCCTCCGCTGCCTTCGCCGACGAGGAGCTGATCATCGGCACCGGCGAGCCGATCGTCGCGAAGCTGGAACGGGAGACCCGCGCTGGTCACCCGGACGCCTGGGTGTCCAGCACCAAGATGCCGCTGCGTGACGAGAGCGGGCGGATCATCGGCACCTTCGGCATCTCGCGCGATGTGACCGCGCAGATCACGGCCGAGAAAGCGCTGGCTCACCAGGCCCTGCACGACCCGCTGACCGGGCTGCCGAACCGGCTCGCGCTGATGGACCGCCTCGCCCAGGCGCTGATCGCGATGGAACGGCATCCGTCCTGCGTGGGGGTGCTATGCATCGATGTGGACAACTTTAAAGGGATCAACGATTTTTACGGTCACGACGCCGGCGACCTGGTGCTCGCCGAGGCCGGCCGCCGGCTCTCGGCTCTCGCGCGGCGCGGCGACACGGTAGCCCGCCTCAGCGGCAACGAGTTCGTGATGCTGTGCCGGGATCTGGGCAGCCGCGCCGTCCCGCTGATCGGGGACCGGATCACCCGCTCGATCGCCGCGCCCTACGCCGACCGCGGCCGGGACCTGTCCGTCACCTGCAGCATCGGCATCGCCGTGACCAGCGACGTCACCAGTGAGCCCGCCCGGCTGATCCACGACGCCCAGATGGCGACGCACGAGGCGAAGAAGGCGGGCCGCAACCGCTGCCAGCTGTACCACCCCGCGCACGACGACCGGGCGGGGAATAACGTGCTGCCCAGCGACATGCGGCGCGCCATCGAGAACTCGGAGCTCTTCCTCGTCTACCAGCCGCTGTTCGCGCTCAAAGAGCAGGCGCCCACCGGTGCCGAGGCTCTCGTGCGCTGGCGTCATCCCAGCGGCACGGTCATGCCGCCCGACGATTTCATCCCGTTGGCCGAGGAAAACGGGCTGATCGGGAAGCTCGACTCGTTCGTGCTGGAGGAAGCCTGCCGCCAGTTCGCCGGCTGGGCCACGCGGACGGGCTGGCCGGCCGCCTTTACCATGGCGGTCAACGTTTCCGGCCGCGAGCTTTACGATCCCGGGCTCCCCGCGCGCGTCGAAGAAATGATCCGCCGTTACGGGCTCAATCCGCCGCAGCTGTGCCTGGAGATCACCGAGACCGCCCTCATCGCGGAGGTCGGCGACGTCCAGGAGACCTTGTCCGCACTGTCGGCGATCGGCGTGCGCATCGCCCTCGATGACTTCGGGACCGGTTATTCCACGCTCGTTCACCTTCAGCGGCTGAAGGCGGACATCCTGAAGATCGACCGCAGTTTCGTGGAGCAGATCATCCGCAGCGCCCGCGACCGTAAGATCGTCGCCGCCGTAACGGCGATGTCCCACGCCCTCGGCATGACCGTGATCGCCGAAGGCATCGAGACACACCAGCAGCTCGCTATCCTGGCCGAGCTGGGCTGCGACGAGGGCCAGGGGCTGCTCTTCGGGCAGCCGCTCTCCCCCGACGCGGTGGTCACGCTGATGGAGACCGGCAAAGTCGCTGAGCTGCGGTAGGAAGACCCGTCTCGAGCGCGGGATGACGGTGCGCGTGCCGTCACCAGCTGCCCCGGGCCGCCCGGAACTCGTGCCGCGGAAACCGCGCCGGTCATGAAGGGGCACTAGTGCGCGGGGGCCGTGTCCGCCTCGCTGGGCAGGACCTGGTCGAGCTGGCCGCGGGAGGAGATGCCGAGCTTGGTGAAAACCTTGCCCAGGTGGTACTGGACGGTGCGGGTGCTGATGAAGAGCCGGGCACCGATCTGCGGGTTGGACAGGCCGTCGCGGGCCAGCCGCGCAACCTGCGCTTCCTGGGCGGTCAGTTCGACGGTGGCCTGGACGGTGCGCTTGCGGGCGGTCTCGCCGGTGGCCTGCAGCTCGCGGCGGGCCCGCTCGGCGAACGCCTCCATGCCCATTGCGTCCAGCATCTCGTGGGCGGTGCGCAGCTGCTCACGCGCCTCGCCGCGGCGGCGCTCGCGGCGCAGCCACTCCCCGTACAGCAGGTGAGCCCGGGCCAGCTGGGCACGGACCCGGGTCCGGCCCAGGCGCTGAATCGACTCCCGGTAGGCGCTGTCGGCGGCCTCGCCTTCGCCTAGCAGCGCACGCACCCTGGCCTCGATCCCCAGCACCCACTCGGTCGGGGTCACCCGGGTGCGTTCGGACAGCCACTCCAGCGTGGCCCGGGCGAGCTCGGCGTCACCGGTCCTGGCCGCCGCCTCGGCCGCTTCGGGCACGATATGGGACCCGTACCCCATTGGCTCGCGCTCGAAGGCCCTCCGCGCGGCATCGCACGCGGCAGCGTGCTGGCCGAGGCCGTTGCCGAGGACTGAGCTCGCGTAGTCCGCCAGGCTGATCAGCCTGGACGCACCGCGTGCGGTCGCCTCCTGGGAGATGGCTTCGATCAGCTCGCGGGCCTGTGCCGGCTGGCCTCGCCAGGCGGCGAGCATCATCGCGGTATCCGCAATCGGCGGGTTCCCGGTCGCCTCCGCGATCAGGTGATCTTCTTCGACGAGCCGCGTCGCCATGGCCAGCTCACCAGCCAGCATGTGGGTTCTGGCCAGGTAGTTGAGCGCGAACGCCAGGTGCATCAGCGCACCTGTGCTGCGGGCGAACTGGACCTGCGCCGTGGCCAGGGCATGCCAGGAGTCAAAATCCCACAGCTCCATGGCGATGATCTGGCCGATTCTGCCGCCGGCGAGCCAGAGCCAGCGGTCGGCCTCGCCCGGGCTGACCTCCAGGGCGACAACCATCTGGAGCGCCCGGTCCAGGGCCGGGGCGGCCTCCGCGTATCCCTTCGTCAGCCGCAGCGCAACCGCGTCGAGCAGGACATCCACCACGCGCGGCGGCCCGGGACCGGGCGGCGCGGCCCGCGCGGCTTCGGCCGCCTCCCGTACGCCGGAACTGCCCATGTCGCTGGCCCAGATGGCGGCCACGAGGGCGTCCAGGTGCGCGGTGCGGGCCAGGCCGACGTTGACCGCCTCCAGGCGCCGGGCGGCGCCGAGCAGCAACGGGGCCGCGTGGTCGCCGCGCCGCTGGTCAAGAGCGATCTGCCCGCGCAGCCGCTCTACCTCCGCGATCTGCAGCTGGTCCAGTGGGCCGGCCTCGACCGCGACCAGCAGCCCAAGGGCCGCATCCAGGCCCCCGGCATCGCACTTGGCCCGCGCCGCGGCGAGCAGCCGCTGCGCCCGGCGGCCGGGCGCGCGGGTGAGCAGCGCCGCCCGCTCCAGGAACGCGGCCGCCGCAGCCAGCCCGCCACGACCTTGCGCCCGGCCCGCCGACCGCTCCAGTTCCGCGGCAACGTCCTCGTCCGGCCCGGGCGCGGCCTGGGCCCGGTGCCACGCGCGGCGGTCGGGATCGAGCTGCGGATCGGTGACCTCCGCCAGGGCGGCGTGCACGGCCTGCCGGTCCCGGACCGGCGCCGACCGGTAGGCCGCCGAGCGCACCAGCGGGTGCCGGAACCGCACCTGGGCACCGAACTCGATCAGGCCCGCCTCAACCCCCGGGGCGGCCGCTTCGGCACCGATGCCGAGCCGCCCGGCGGCCTGCCAGACCAGCAGCGGATCACCGGCCGGCTCCGCCGCCGCCACCAGCAACAGCCGCCGGGCCTGTTCGGGCAGCGCCTCGACCCGCTGCCCGAAACGGTCCTCGATCCGTCCCGACAGCGGCATCGCGCCGGGCAGCCCGAACCCGCCCGCTAGCTGCGCCGGCGTCAGCCCGCGCGGCAGTTCCAGCAGCGCCAGCGGATTGCCCCGGGTCTCGGCCACGATCCGGTCCCGGACCCGGGCGTCCAGCGGCCCGGCCAGCACCGAGCCCAGCAGCGCCCGCGCATCACCGTCCCCCAGCCCCTCGACCACCAGCTCCGGCAGCCCAGCCAGCTCCTCGCCGGTGACCCGGGCCGCGAAGGCCAGGCCGACCGGCTCCGCCGCCAGCCGCCGGGCCACAAAGCCCAGAGCCTGCGCCGACGTTCTATCAAGCCACTGCTCGTCA
>JBEKCN010000043.1:0-10262 GCA_050014855.1 Streptosporangiaceae bacterium
GGTCTTGGGGCCGCGGTATCTCCCGGGGCGGCCCGGCCATTTGGGCGACTGGAAGCCGGTGCTATCCCGGTAGACCAGCTCATCGCGATATGCGAAGCGTTCCGACCGCTCGGGGTCTAGGGAACGGCCGGCTCCGCCGGAATCCCCGGACGAGCTCGACCCGGCGATTCCGGCGTCCGCAGCGTCGCCGCTGTCCCCGGCGTCGTCCCTATCCCTAGCGGCCGCATCCCCAGCGACCGCCGTATCCTCGGCCCGCCAACCCTCAGTCGACCTATCCTCCGCCGGCCTATCCGCAGCAGGCGGCCTATCCTCGCCAGCCGTCCCGATCCCGGCTGCCGCAGCCACTACGCCGGCCTCATCGCCGCGGGCCTGGTCCGGCCCGCTTCTTTCGTCCGCCTGGGCGCGTATTTCCTCCACCCCAGCACGAAGCTCATCGCGGTCGAGGAAGGCCCCGATGAGGAGAAAGACGAGCGCGACCGCGCTCAGGGCGATCGCGATATAGACAAGCAAGAGCTTGCTGGTAATGCCCCCCGCGACGAGTATGCCCACCGCGACGACCACGAGGGCCGCGCTGAACCTGATCACTGGCGTTCTCCCCAGAACGCGCGGCCCACCCCCAGCCGCCGACCTTTGCGACACTCCCGCCGGGCGTGGGGAAGGCCCTGCCCTGGCGGCCGCGCCGCCCGCTCAAGCAAAATACCCCGCGGCCTGGGCAATCAGTAACGTCCAGGCCGCGGGGATCGATCAGTTACCGCCGTTCGTGCGCGGGCGCGCCCTCGCTTCCGTGAAAGCTGCCTGCGTGCTGAACAACCTCAGGCACTGCGTACTGGCCGGCCGACGGAGCACCACCGTTACGCGGGGCGGGCTGGCCCAGCCCCGCCGGGACGGACTGCGGCGCGGAGCCCATGGTGGGGAAGGCCCCGCTGTCGGTCACGCCGGCCTCCAGGTCGCGAAGCTGGCCTTCCAGGTACGCCTTCAGCCTGCTGCGGTACTCACGCTCGAAGGCACGCAGGTCGTCGACCCGGCGCTCAAGCTCCTCGCGCTGCTGAACAAGCGAGCCCATGGCCTGGCGGTGACGCTCCTGAGCGTCGCGCTCAAGGCTCTCAGCGCGGGCCCGGGCGTCGCCGGTGATCTGCTCGGCCTGGCGGCGAGCCTTGGTCAGCACCTCGTCGGCCTCGCGGCGGGCCCGGCCGAGCGTCTCGTCGGCCTCGCGGCGCGCGTCGGCGATGGCCTGGTCGGCCGTCTGCTGGGCCAGGGACAGGACCCGCGCGGCGGTGTCCATGTTGTCCTCATGCGGCGTCATCGAGCCCATCATCACCGGCTCGGGCTGCCTGCGCTCCGGCTCGGGACGCGGCGGCTCGGGGGGCCCCATGTCCATCTTGGTCTCAGCCAACGGCGAGCTCAATGCGGGAACAGACGACTTTCCCCCTCGCAGGCTCTCTGCCAGCTTCGCCCGGAGCTCTTCGTTCTCCTGGATCAGCCGGTCGAGCTCGGACTCGACCTCGTCGAGGAAGGCGTCAACCTCTTCCTCGTCGTAGCCGGGCCGGAGCCTGGTCGTACTGAACTGCTTATTCCGCACATCCGCAGGCGTCAGCGGCATCTTGTCTCCTCGGCGCGCTTGGCTGTGATCACCAGACGGTACTACATACCCCATCAGATCCGTGGCACGACTTCGTCGAGCAGAATCAGGATCAGGATGAACAGCACCATGAAGCTGAGATCCATGGCTACTGTACCGATGCGGAGCGGTCGGATGTAGCGACGTAGGAATTTTAGTGGGGGATCGGTCACCGTGTAGATGCTCTCGGCGATGACCAGGAGTATCCCCGACGGGACCCACTGTCGGGCGAACATCTGGATCCAGGAAAAGATCATCCGCGCGATGAGGATGACCAGGTAGATCGTCAGGACGTATTTCAGGACAACCTCAAGGATGCCCATGGCCGTGTCCTCGCTTGTCGGTAAGCCCGCCTCGCGCCTCGCAAGCAACAGCTTTACTGGTCCGCATCACACCGTCACTGTCGGCTAGCTCTGGTTGAAGAAGCCTCTTTCCGCGATGCGAGCCTTGTCTTCCGCCGTCACCTCGACGTTCGCGGGAGAGAGCAGGAAGACCTTGTTGGTCACCCGCTCGATACTCCCGTGCAGGCCGAAAATCAGCCCGGCCGCGAAGTCGACGAGGCGCTTGGCGTCGCTGTCGACCATCTCGGTCAGGTTCATGATGACGGGGATCCCCTCGCGGAAATGCTCCCCAATGGTACGTGCTTCATTGTAGGTGCGAGGGTGCAGCGTAGTGATCCGCGCTAGGTCAGTCATCTGCCGGGCGCCGTCCTGGCGCGGCGGCGGCGACAGGTGCACGCCGTCGGCGGGCTGCCCGTCCGGATCGTCCGGGCCATCGAAGCGGTCCGCCTGGTCTTCGTAGTCCTCGTACTCGTCGTAGGAGTCGTACCCGTCCTGGTAGCGGTGATCGTCCTCCACGAGGCCGAGGTAGACCGCCATCTTGCGCATTGCGCTGGCCATCCGTCAGTCCTCCGTTGTGCCTATCAGGCAGCCCCCGCGCTAGCCCGGAAGCGATCTCCCGGAACCCCCCGCAACTTCGACTGCGAACCACTTCCACGCTGCTGTGCGCCCCGATTCAGGCCCACGCGAGGGACATTACATGACAGGGGGCCTCCGATCGCCGAGCAACGCCGTACCGATTCGCAGGTGTGTCGCGCCTGCCGCAACGGCCTCTTCAAGATCACCACTCATACCGGCCGAAATAATCGTTGCCGAAGGCCATACCGCCCGAACGGCGGCCGACGCCGGAGCGAGCCCGGCGAACGCGTCCGCGGCCGGGACGCCCAGCGGAGCCACGGCCATGATCCCGCCGAGCACCAGGCCCTCCTCCGCCGCGAGCGCTGCGGCCAGGGCAGGAACCTGGTCCGGGGGCGCACCGCCCCGGCCCGGATCGTCCGCCGTCCCGGTCAGGCTGACCTGGATGAGACAGGTGAGGGCCCGCTCCTGACGGCGGGCTGCGGTGCCCAGCGCCCGGACCAGCCGGAGGCGGTCGACGGACTGGACGACGGCCGCGTAGCGGACCACAGTGGGGGCCTTGTTGGTCTGCAGCTGGCCGACGAAATGCCAGGTGATGGGCAGGTCAGCGCACTGCGCGGCCTTCGGGGCGGCCTCCTGGTCGCGGTTTTCCCCGAAATCCCGCTGGCCGAGCTCATAGAGCAGCCGGACGTCCGACGCCGGTCTGGTCTTGGTGATGGCGATAAGCGTCAGTTCCGCCGGGTCGCGCCCGGCCCCGGCGCACGCCGCGTCGATCCGTTCCCGCACCCGGTGCAGCCGTTCGGCCAGTTCAGCGCGCCGCGCCGGATCCTGGCCCGGCTGCCCGGGCTGGCTCACTTGAGGAAGTCGGGAATGTCCAGGTCGTCGTCTTCATCGAAGATGACCGGCCGCCGCCGGGAGGTGGCGACGTCAAAGACGCGCGCGGCCGCGCCACTCCGGGAGCTCTCGCCCGCCCCGGCCCCGCCCGGCTCGACGTCAGCCGATGCGGCCGGGATGTCCCAGGGTGCGGTCTGGCCGGCATCAGCGGGGATGTCCGTACTGACCGGCGTGTCGGCGTCCGCGTCCACGGTCGCGCCGGCGGAACCGCCGACCTCGGCCAGGTCCTCGGCGGCTGCCACCCTCCCGGAGGCGGCCACGACTGCGTCTCCCGGGGTCTCGCCCCCGCCCCCCGGCTGGCCGGCCGGAGCGTTGCCGACGGCGCTCTCGCTGACCGGGACACCGAGCACCGGGACTGCCTCGGCGGGGGAGCGGGTGCCGTCATCGTCGTCCGCGGCCGCGACGTTGTCGGCGTACCAGGAGGCCTGGTCAGCTGCGAGCGGACCGGTGTGCGGCAGGGCCGGGGAACCCGCGTGCGACGCGGCGGCCGGGCCGAGGTGCGCCCCCGCGGCGGAGGCCGCGCCGAACGTGCCGGCCGGGCCGGACGCGGCGACGTTGCCCAGCGGTGGGGAGGCGTGGCTGGCCGCAGCGGTCCCCAGGCTGAGCGCAGCGGCGTTGCGGCCCCCGGGGGCGGTCCGGCCCATCTGGTTCTCGTCGAACCCGGCCGCGATGACCGTCACCCGCACCTCGTCACCCAGGGCGTCGTCGATGACCGCACCGAAGATGATGTTGGCGTCTACAGCCGCTGAATTTGATACGAGCTGCGCGGCCTCGTTGATCTCGAAGAGCCCCAGGTCGGAACCGCCTTGAATAGACAGCAGCACGCCGTGCGCCCCATCGATGCTGGCTTCGAGCAGCGGGCTGGAGATCGCCATTTCGGCGGCGGCGACCGCACGGTCCTCGCCGCGTGAGGAGCCGATGCCCATCAGCGCCGAGCCCGCGCCCGACATGACGGACTTCACATCGGCGAAGTCCAGGTTGATCAGTCCCGGCGTGGTGATGAGGTCGGTGATGCCCTGGACACCGGAAAGGAGCACCTGATCGGCGGCCTTGAACGCGTCCAGCACGCTGACGTGGCGGTCGGAGATGGACAGCAGCCGGTCATTCGGGATGACGATGAGGGTGTCAACCTCGCTGCGCAGGCGCTCGATCCCGGCCTCGGCCTGAATGGCCCGGCGCTTGCCCTCGAAGCCGAACGGGCGGGTCACCACGCCGATCGTCAGCGCGCCCAGCGAACGGGCCACGTTCGCGACCACAGGAGCACCGCCGGTGCCGGTGCCGCCGCCCTCCCCCGCCGTGACGAAGACCATGTCGGCGCCCTTGAGCACCTCTTCGATCTCTTCCCGGTGGTCCTCCGCCGCCCGGCAGCCGACGTCGGGGTTAGCTCCAGCTCCGAGGCCACGGGTGAGCTCCCGGCCGACGTCGAGCTTGACGTCGGCGTCGCTCATCAGCAGCGCCTGCGCGTCGGTGTTGATCGCGATGAACTCGACGCCCTTGAGCCCCTCTTCGATCATTCTATTAACGGCATTAACGCCACCGCCGCCGATTCCTACGACCTTGATGACCGCTAGGTAGTTCTGCGGTGCTGCCACGAGGAGGGTACCTTTCCGCTCGTTTTAACTCGTCCAAGTTCCCGATCGCCATTCCAGCCGAGCCGCTAATTCCGGCCGACCAGGGCGCTGGGCTCGGGAAACCCTGCTGGCGAAGCGGAATTCGCCGCCATTGATAATGGCCGTGTCCCGGCCTCACCATCAGGTTTCACCTTCAGGTAGAGATTTAGAGTTTTGTCAGCCCGGCAATTGCTAGGGACAGTAGGGTGGCAGGTCATCAGGGTCAACTAGCCACGCACGAACGCGCGCGGCGTGTCGCAGCGAATATCACCTTGTCACCGCCGTACCGGGCGAGCTCACGTCGTAATAGTGCGCGTGGCTGCGCATCAGGCCCGCCAGCTCGGCCACCTTGGCGGTCGCGCGGGCGGTGCTCCCCCAGACGATGGTGATCCCGTCCGAGAGCCCCAGCGTCACGTTCTGCGGGCTGGACGCGCTGACCACCAACACGGACGGCCCGATCCAGGCGGGCACTTCGCGCAGCACCGTGGCCGCCGCGACCACGGACGGATTGCCCTGCAGGGCGGTGACCGGAACCGGGGGCCAGAAGACGGCCATGCCGCGCGGTTTGGCCTGCGCCGTTCGCACGATGACGCCGGAGGCGTCGATGAGGTCGTATCCGCCACCGGCGGACGTGCTCCCGGCCGCAGGCGGCCGGGCCACGGCCAGCACCGGCGTCCGCTCCTGGACGGTGATCAGGATCCGGTCCGGCCATGACTTACTGACCTGCGCCGACCGCACCTGCGTGATGGCCTCGACGCGGCGGGCGGCCGCGGCGGTGTTCACCCGGAGCAGCGGCTCGCCGAGCGGGATACCCGCCGCCGCGCGTACCTGGCTGGCCGGCACCAGGTGCGTCCCGCTGACCACGACCGACCGGACCACGAGCACCTTCGGCCCCAGGAAGGTGTAGCTGACGCCCACCAGCACGCCGACCGCGATGACGCCGAAGAACGCTGCCCGCCACGGGCTCCGGCGGGTGCGGCCGAGCCTCCGGGCTGACCGCCCGGAGGCGGGCTGCCGCTCCCCCGGTTCGGCCACGGAGACCGGGCCAGCCGTCTCGTCAGGGTCCGCAGCGCCAGTCCCGCGTCCTGCCCCGCTCATCCGGCCGCTCCGCGGGCCCGCAGCGCGGCGACGATCACCGGGCCGAGCTTGGTCACGTCCCCGGCGCCCATCGTCAGCACGACGTCGCCTGGCTTGGCGATCTCGGTGATCACCGCGGGGACCTGGGCCGCGTCGGGGACATAACGCGCGCGCCCGGCGGGCACGGCGTTGGCCACGAGGCGGCCGGTCACCCCGGCTTCGGGATCCTCCCGCGCGGCGTAGATTTCCAGGACGATCGCCTCGTCGGCGAGCCCGAGGGCGCCGCCCAGCTCGGCGGCGAAGATCCGGGTACGGCTGAACAGGTGCGGCTGGAAGATCGCGATCACCCGGCCGCCGTCAGCCAGGTCACGGGCGGCCGCGAGATCGGCGGCGACCTCCGTCGGGTGGTGCGCGTAGCTGTCGAGCACCCGGACCCCGTCTTCCTCGCCCTTGGGCTCCATCCGCCGCTGCGCGCCGCCGTAGGCGGACAGGGCGGCCGCGACCTGGCCGGCGGGAAAGCCGAGCTCCGCAGCGGCGGCGAAGGCGGCCGCGGCGTTGAGCACGTTGTGCCGGCCGGGGACCGCGATGCTGACCGGTCCGGTGAAGCCCGGGCTGCCCGGCCCGGCGGTGGTGGTCATGGTGAACGCGGCGCCCATGCCGCGCGCGGTGATCTCGGACACCTGGTAGTCGGCGGACGGCGACGTACCGTAGCTGCGGAGACGGATCGGCCGGCCGCGGGAGGCTTCGGCCACGGCGCTGGCTCCGGCGTCGTCGGCGCAGGTGATGAGGACCCCCCCGGGGCTGATCCGGCGGGCGAAGCTCACAAACGCGGACCGGATCTCGGCCAGGCCGGAGTAGTTGTCGAGGTGGTCGGCTTCGACGTTGGTGATCACCGCCACCTGCGGCGACAGCATCAGGAAGGACCCGTCGCTCTCGTCGGCTTCGACCACGAGGTCCTGGCCCGAGCCGTTCTCGGCGCCGCGACCGGTCTCAGCGAGCACCCCGCCGATGACGTAGCCCGGCCCGGCCCCGCATTCGCGAAGGATGGTGGTGATCATGGAGGTGGTCGTGGTCTTGCCATGCGTACCGGCCACCGCGGTGGCGCGCCGTCCCATCATGATCGAAGCCAGCGCGGCCGCCCGGGGCAGGACCCGCAGGCCGCGGCGGTGCGCCTCGGCCAGCTCCGGGTTACTGGGCCGGATCGCGCTGGACACGACGACCGTGCTGGCCGCCCCGAGGTGGGCCGCGGCGTGACCGGTGTGCACCTCGGCGCCGAGCGCGGCGAGCTCGCTCAGCATCCCGGCCGAGCCGGAGTCGCTGCCCGAGACGGGTACGCCCCGCTCCAGCATGACCCGCGCGATCCCGGACATGCCCGCGCCGCCGATGCCGACGAAGTGCACCCGGCCGAGCTGATCCAGCGGCACGGTGTCCACCGGGGTCACCAGGGCCATCGAAGGTCCTCCTGCACGTGTCCTCCTGCCGTGCTTCGCGGGGCTGCTGGTCTCTGCGTCTGCTGGTTTCGGGGGCCGTTCCGTCCTGGATAGGTCTCTGGTGCTAGCTGCCGCGGCGGGGGCGGCCGTGCCGGGGCTGTCCGCGGCGGCCCGGGGCGCCGTGGCGGGGACCCGGATCGGGCTGCGGCTCGGCTTCCGCCCAGGGCGGCCCCCCGGGAGTAGCCCCGGGCGGGGCGGGGGTGACGGAGGGCCCGGGACCGGACGGGGCCGGGGTGACGGAGGGCCCGGGACCGGACGGGGCCGGGGTGACGGAGGGCCCGGGACCGGACGGGGCCGGGGTGAAAGAGGGCCCGGGGCCGGGCTGGGGTCGCCCCGGGTCGAACCAGTGCTCGGCGTTCCCGGCCGTTGCGGGGGCCCGCGGCGGCACGGGTGGTTCCCGCTCTGCCGCCTCGACGACCTCGATGACCGCCCTGGCCAGGGCGCGGTCCGCGTCCGGCCGGCCCAGCCCCGCGGCCGCCTCCGACATGTTCGCGACCCGGTCGATGTCTAGCAGCACGGGCAGCAGGACGTCCCGGATCCACTCCGGCGTAAGGTCGGCGTCATCGACGAGCAGACCGCCGCCGGCGGCCACGATGGGGGCGGCGTTGAGCCGCTGCTCGCCATTCCCGTGCGGGAGCGGGACGAACGCCGCGGGCAGTCCGACCGCGGTGAGCTCAGCGCAGGTCATGGCGCCGGCCCGGCAGAGCGCGAAGTCGGCGGCCGCGTAGGCCAGGTCCATCCGGTCCACGAAGGGCACCGGGACATAGGGCGCCCCACCGGAACCGGCCGCGACCTCCGCCGTGTTACGCGGGCCGGTCACGTGCAGCACCTGCACTCCGGACGAACGCAGCCAGCCGATCGCCCCGTACAGCGCGCGGTTCAGCGACTGGGCGCCCTGCGACCCCCCGGTCACCAGGAGCACGGGCAGGTCGGGGCGCAGGCCGAAGTGGGCCCGGGCCTTGTCGCCGAGCGCGAGCCGGTCCAGGTCGGCGATCTCCCGGCGGATCGGGATGCCGAGGTACGTGGCGTGGGCCAGCTGAGTGTTGGGGTTGCCGGTGAAGACGTGTTCGGTGAACCGGGCGCCAAGCTTGTTGGCCAGTCCGGGGCGCGGGTTCGCCTCGTGCACCACGATCGGGATGTGGCGGCGCCGCGCGGCCAGGTAACCCGGGGTGGCCACGTACCCGCCGAAGCCGACCAGAACATCCGCCCGCACCCGGTCGAGCACGCCGGCCGCCGCGCTGACCGCCCCGGCCAGCCGCCCGGGCACGGTGAGCAGCTTCGGGCTGACTGACCGTGGCATGGGTACGGCCGGGATGAGCGCGAGTTCGTAGCCGCGCATCGGGACAAGACGCGTCTCCAGGCCACGTTCAGTTCCCAGGCAGACCACCACCGCGCGCGGGTCAGCCTGCCGCAGGGCATCAGCCAGCGCTAGCGCAGGTTCGATATGACCGGCGGTTCCGCCGCCGGCTAGTACAACCCTCATCGCGGGCCTTCCTCTTCGCCACTGATGCCGGCCCGGCTCGGCGTCGCCGGGTGTCCCGGGGACCGCGAGGCGGCGGCCAGAGCCTCACTCGCTTCGCTGCGTCAGGCCAAGCCAGCTTAGAACGCGCAGCGGCAGCGCGGGGCCGCGAGCGGCGAGAGCCTCCCGGGCCCCGGGCTCGAGGCGGGCGAACGACATAAGCATGCCCAGGGCCAGCATCGTGACGAGAAGCGAGGACAGGCCGGCGGAAACCAGCGGGAGGGGCACGCCGGTGATCGGCAGCACGCCGATCACGGCGCCGATGTTCACCACCGCCTGCATGACGATCCACGCGGTGATCGCGGCCGCGGCCAGCCGGCTGAAGGTGTCCTGCAGCCGCCGGGCCACCCGCAGGCCCGCGAAGGCCAGGCCGCCGTAGAGGAAGCAGACGCACAAGGTGCCGACCAGGCCGAGCTCCTCGCCGATGATGGCGAAGATGAAGTCACTGGTGGATTCGGGCACGTAGCCCCATTTCTCCCGGCCGGCCCCGAGCCCGACCCCGAACAGGCCGCCGGAGCCAAGTGCGTACTTGCCCTGGATGCCCTGCTGGTCGGGGCCCATCGGCCCGCCCTGCGGGTTCACGAACCCGGTCAGCCGCTTCAGCCGGTACGCGGACGTCACCGCCAGTAGCACCATGATCAGGCACATCAGCGCCATCATGCCGGCGAAGATGCGTCCGGGGGTGCCGATGACCCACAGCAGCGTGATGAAGATGACCAGCAGCACGAACGTCGTGCCCAGGTCGTCGCCGGCCATGACCAGGATGCAGAGCAGCCCCGCCCCCGGCAGCAGCGGGATCAGCAGGTGCCGCCAGTCGTCCAGCTGGCGGAGCCGCTCCTTGCGGGCCAGCAGATCGGCGCCCCACAGCACCAGGGCGATCTTGGCCAGCTCGGATGGCTGGGCCGGGAACGGGCCCAGCTGGATCCAGCGGGAGGCGCCATTCTGCGACACGGCCACGCCCGGGATGAGCGTAAGCCCGAGACCGAGGACGGACGCGCCGAGCAGCGGGTACGCCGCGGCGCGGAACACCCGCGGCGAGGACCGGGCCACGGCGTAGATGAGCGGCAGCGCGACCGCGGCGCCGAGCATCTGCTTCTTGAAGTCGGAGTACGGGGGCAGGCCCTCGCTCAGGTCCTGCAC
>JBEKCN010000044.1:0-10260 GCA_050014855.1 Streptosporangiaceae bacterium
CATGGCAACGCCCGCTGTCATCGGCCGCGGCGTGCGGCGGCGGCCAGGGCGAGGCCCCGCTATCACCTGCGGTTACCATTACATTCTATCCAACCTCGCCCCGCCCACCGTTATGCCATAGCGGGTTACGGGCAGGCGCTCGTTACCGGCCCAGCGAACCGGGCCAACGGCCTGGTGAGTGGCCGGTGTGTCGGCGATGTACCACCGCGGGGCGCGCTGTGCTGGCCTAGCCGGGCAGCGGGGGGTTCCAGGGGGGTCGCCCCCAGGCCAGCACTGTCAGTCGGCGATGGCCTGGTAGGTGGCGGTCCAGAAGTCCTGGAACAGCCGGGGCGGGATGGGGGAGGTCCAGGCCTGCTGGGTCATGAGGATCATGGTGAGGTCCTCGGCGGGGTCGTTGTACCAGGAGGTGCCCATCCCGCCGTCCCAGCCGTACGTGCCGACCGACTTTGCGACCTCGGTGCGCTCGGTGACGACCGCCACGCCGAAACCCCAGCCGTGCACCCGGAAGAAGCCGGGCACCAGACCGGAGGCGGCCTTCTGCTCCGGGGTCAGCTGGTCGCTCGTCATGAACTCCACCGACGGCCGGGACAGGATCCGCTCGCCGCGGCTGACGCCCTTACCGCGCAGCATGTCGGCGAAGGCCAGGAAGTCATCGACGGTGGAGACCAGGCCGCCGCCACCGGACGGGAACGACGGCAGCCTGCTCCACTGCCCGTCGGCCGGCTCGTCGTAGATGGCGGCCGCGCCGCGGTCCGGATCGATCACGTACGACGTCGCGAGCCGGCCGATGCGGTCCCAGATGACGTCGAAGCCAGTGTCGTTCATGCCGAGCGGATCGAAGATCCGCTCCTTCAGGAACATCTCGAACGGCTGCCCGGAGGCGCGTTCGATGAGCACGCCCAGCACATCGGAGCCGGTGTTGTACATCCAGCGCTCGCCCGGCTGGTACATCAGCGGCAGCGTACCGAGGCGCCGGATCCATTCGTCCGGCGCGGGCGGCGTCTGCGGGCTCGGCATGCCCTGGCCCAGTTCCAGCTCGGCCAGGGCATCGGCGATCGGCACGGTACCGGGCGCGGCCGCCACGATGCCGAGACCCATGGTGAAGGTGAGCAGGTCCCGGACGGTGATCGGCCGGTGCGCGGGCACCGTGTCGTCGAGGTCGGCATCGGGCCGCTTCAGCACGTGCCGGTTGGCCAGCTCGGGCAGCAGCCGGTTCACCGGCTCGTCCAGCCGGAGGGCGCATTCCTCGATGAGGATCATGGCCGCCGCGGCGGTGATGGGCTTGGTCATCGAGGAAATGCGGAAGATCGTGTCGCGGCGCATCGGCTCCTCCGAGCCCGCGGCGATCGCCCCGATCGCGTCGACGTGTCCTTCGCCCCGGCGCGCCACGAGCGTCACGAGGCCGGGTACCTCGCCCCGTTCGACGTAGCCGGTCATCACGTCATGCAGCCGCTTGAGCCGCTCCGCTGATAGTCCGCCGTCCCGCATGTTGGTCCTCTCCGATGTCTGCCCGGCTTAGAAGTATCTTTGCCGATAACAGACCGTCGAAATGACGAGGATGCACGGCCTGTGGCCGACGCGCGTTAGCTGCCAGTGCCCCAGGTGAGCCCAGTGCCCCAGGTGAGCAGCGCGTCGCGGCGTTCCGCGCGCCCTACGGCAGATGAGCGGGCAGGCCGAACGACGGGAACAGCGCGGCGGTGTCGAGGAACGTCGTCATCCGCGTGATCCGCATCCCGGAGATCTCCAGCACCTGCAGCGCCCACGGCGCGTGCCCGCCCGCGGGATCCGGCTTGTACTGGCCGAACGCCGGGCAGCCGTTGGCGCGGACCGGGATCAGCTGCGAGCCGCGGCAGGCGCTGGGACCGGGCTGGACCATCCAGGTGGTGATGTTCCGCGCGCCCTGAACCCACATGGCGAACGGCGGCATGTTCTGCACCGCGTCCTCGTGCAGCAGCCCCACCAGCGCCGACATGTCGTACCGCTCGAAGGCGTCGACGTACCGGTTGAGCAGGTCGGCCTGGTCGGCGGGCACCTCGGCCGGCCGCTCGTCGGCGGGGACTGCGGCGAGCGTGGCGCGGGCCCGCTGCAGCGCGCTGTTCACCGCGGGCACGCTCGTGCCGAGCAGCTCCGCCACCTCGGTGGCCTGGAAGCGCAGCACCTCGCACAGCACCAGCGCCGCGCGCTGCCGGGGCGGCAGGTGCTGCAGCGCGGTGACGAACGCCAGCCGGATGGTGTCCCGGGCCTCGACGACCTCCGCCGGGTCGGCGTCGACCGGCAGGATGCGGTCATCCGCGATGGGGGAGACCCACATGTGCTCCGGCAGCATGTCGCCCAGGAACGACTCGTCCGGCGGGCTCGACGGGCCGACCTCCATTGGCCGGGCCCGGCGCTGGCGCCCGCGCAGCATGTCGAGGCAGACGTTGGTCGCGATCCGGTACAGCCAGGACCGGACCGACGAGCGGCCCTCGAACTGGGCCGACGACCGCCAGGCCCGCAGCATTGTCTCCTGCACGGCGTCGTCGGCCTCGAAGCCCGAGCCGAGCATCCGGTAGCAGTAGCCGGTGAGTTCCCGGCGGTAGTCCTCCAGCGCGCCTGGCTGGTTGGCCAGAGCGATTCGTTCACTGCTTCGTGCCATACCACCGGACTTTACCGGGAGGTACCGACAGGACGGCTATCCGGCAGGAGGGCTAACCGGCAGGACGGCTAATCGTCATCATCCTTGGTGGGCCCTCGGTCGCCACGGGACCGATGGGACAGCGGCCGGGCTGCACGCGGTGACCGCGGCGGCACCATGGCCGACGTGCCGTCCGGGGCCCAGGACGGCGGCGGCGGCCGCCGGCCGCGCAGGGCGGCGGCCGCCTGGCCCATCCCCTGCAGCGAGCTGTCCCGCCGGGCGTCGAACGCCGCCTGATCCAGCTGCCCGCACCGGACCCGGTCGCACGCCAGGGCGAGCTCGGTCGCGGTGAGCTGGTAGCGGGCCATCGTCTCGCCGCCGCGCAGGCCGCAGTGCAGCCGCGCCCACTGCCGCGCGAGCCGCCTCATCCGCAGGTCGGCCAGCATGGTCACGTCGTCCCCGGTAATGACCGCCGGGTTCTCGAACGGCGTGAGGCAGTGCTTGATCAGGCCGACGATGCGGCGCCGGTCCCGCACCATCGCGACGAGCAGCACCGTCAGGGCCAGGATCATGATCAGGTAGACGCAGGTTTCCCAGCCCGCGCCCCGGTGGACCGAGTCGTCCCACAGCGTGTGCAGCAGGACCGCGAGCACCCAGCCGGCCAGGATGGCCCAGCGGCCGCGGCGCCACGGCTGCATCGCCGCGTAGGCGACGCCCAGGCCGATCATCGCGGAGAAGAGCGGGTCCCACAGTGGGGTCAGCAGCCCGCGCTGGAAAAAGGCCGACACCAGCGCGTCCAGGCCGCTGCGTTCGGCCTGCACGTAGGCGAACAGGTTCGATACGAGCGCGAAGCCGAGGCCGACCATGGCCGCGTAGACCACGCCGTCGCTCACCCCGTCGAGTTCGGAACGCTGGTACCGCAGCAAGCCGACCAGGATGCCGCCCTTGAGGGTTTCGGCGATCAGCGCCCCGACGAAGGCTGAGCCCAGCGACGCGGTGGCCAGATTGCCCGCTGCTGGGCCCAGTTCGGGCGTGGTGATCAGCTCGTTGCCGAAGGCGTGCCCGATGAACCCGATCAGCGCGGCCACCGCGGCGCCCGCGCCGAACGTGGCGGCCAGCAGCATCGGCGGCTCGGGCTCCAGCCGGTCCAGGTACAGCACGCCGGCCAGCACCAGCGGCACCGGCAGGATGGCGAGGGCCAGGCCGGCCGCGGTCGGCGCCGGGCCACCGTGAATGGCGATGGCGAGGGCGATGACGGCCAGCAGGCAGCAGATGGCCACGCCAGCGAGAAGGCCTACCGGGACGCGAAGGGGGGTTCGGGCATCGAAAGCCGGCTGGGGGTCCGATGACGCCATGCCAGGCAGCGTAACGGACCGTTCCCGCTCGCGTACAACTCCCCAGTACAGAGGTGTGACCGGGTAGTTACCCGGCGGCGGACCCGCCTGCTTGTGCGTCAGTAACGCGCGCTGTGTTTGCCTCGCGGTCCGCTGTGTTTGCCTCAGCGGCCCGCACGCCCTGACGCAACCGCGCCGATCCGCTGCACCAGCGCGGTGAGGGTGGGCCCCAGCGGCGCGTCGACGGTGGCGACGGCGTGCGCGTCGCCCCGGGTCTGCCCCTGGTTGACGATCACCACCGGGATGCTCAGCTTGGCTGCCTGCCGGACGAAGCGGTAGCCCGACATTACGGTCAGCGAGGAACCGAGTACGGTAAGCGCCCCGGCCCGCTCGACCAGTGCGTAGCAGTCGTCGACCCGGGTGCGGGGCACGTTCTCGCCGAAGAACACCACGTCCGGCTTGAGCACGCCGCCGCAAGACCGGCAGTCCACCACGCGGAACCGCTCGGTGGCCGCGTCGGCCAGCACCGCGTCGCCATCCGGGTTGATGGCGGCGACCTCCGCCGCCCAGCCGGGGTTGGCGGCGCGCAGCCGCTCGTCCAGTTCCTGGCGCGGCGTGCACAGCCCGCAGCCCAGGCAGATCACCCGGCCCAGGCTGCCGTGCAGTTCGATCACCTGCCGCGCCCCGGCCGCCTGGTGCAGGCCGTCCACGTTCTGCGTGATGATCCCGTCCACCAGCCCGCGCTGCTCGAGCTCGGCGACCGCGCGGTGCCCGGCGTTGGGCGCGGCCCGCGCGATGTGCCGCCATCCGGCGTGGCTGCGCGCCCAGTACCGCTGCCGCGCCGCCGCGCTGCCCGCGAAGGCCTGGTAGGTCATCGGCTCGGCGCGCCGGGCGAGCCCGGTCGGGCCCCGGTAGTCGGGAATCCCCGACTCCGTGGACAGCCCGGCCCCGCTGAGCAGGACCACGCCGCCGCCGGTGACCAGATCAACCAGGATGCTGACCGAGCCCTGGTGCGTCGTCCCGCCGGCGAGCTGCGTCACCCTCCCATGCTGCCTGACGCGTCGGCGTGCTCGGCACCGGCCCCGCTGGCCCGGCGGTCCTACTGGCTGGGCTGCGGCACCTTGCACTCGATCTTGGGGTTCACGCCGACGTAGTTGAGCGGGCCGGCCAGGATCGTCACCACGATGGTGCTCGCCTTGGTGCAGCTGCCGATGGTCCCGTTGTAGTAACCACGCTGGCCGGCGGCGATGGCGCCGATAACGAGCCAGATGATAAGAATCAGCGATCCGATGCGCATGGGACTCTGTCGGCCCTATCTGTGTCAGGAGCATGGGAAATGGTCCGGCTAAATGATTCCACTCAGGCCGTAGCTGTAACGCGCGTTGCCGTTTTGGGATCTTTTCGTGGCTGCGGCGCGTCCTCGGATAAGCGAATAAGGCCAAGGTCAGCCGCCCGGGCCGGCCGCGGCCTGTGATCCGGACCCGCGCGGCGGTACCGTGATCCGGTGCCGCCCGCCCGCAATCAGACGTACCGCGGCCTTGACCTGGCGGCGGCCCGCGGCCGCACCGTGCCGGACGTGCTGCCCGCGCCGGGCCAGCCGTTCCACGTGCTGTTCTGCGGCATCAACCCGGGCCTGTACTCCGCCGCGACCGGCCACCACTTCGCCCGGCCCGGCAACCGGTTCTGGCCCGCGCTGCACGGTTCAGGCTTCACCCCCCGGCTGCTGGCTCCCGGTGAGCAGGATCTGCTGGCCGGCTACGGGCTGGGCATCACGAACCTAGTCACCCGGGCCACCGCGCAGGCCTCGGAACTGTCCCGCGCCGAGCTCGAGGCCGGCGGGGCCCGGCTCGCGGAGCTGGCCGCCCGGCTGTATCCCCGGTACATCGCCATCGCTGGGGTCACCGCGTACCGGGGTTCGTTCGGGCGCAAAGACGCCCGCGTCGGCCCGCAAGCCGAGACGATCGGCGCCAGCCGGCTATGGATCGTGCCCAACCCCAGCGGCCTCAATGCTTCGTGGACCCTACCTCGCATCACCGAGGCGTTCCGTGAGCTGAGGGAGGCTGTAGCTGCGGACTAGCGGCATTCGCGCAGTTCAACGCGCTGGGCTGGATGGCGGTGGCTCGGCGGCGCTCACCGCACGCAAGCGGGTTGACGCACTAGTGCCACGCCTGGCCCCCGTCGATGACATTGAGCTGGCCTGCCTCTTGACGTTCAAACAGCAGCCGGGCTCCGGGTGCTGTCGGCGACTGCCTGGCCGTTCTCTTCCGACCTGGGGTACCGGGTGGGGGAGGGGACGATCCGGCGGATCCTGGCTGCCGCCGGTCTCGGCCCCGCGCCGCGGCGGGAGTCAGCGACGTGGCGGCAGTTCCTCAAAGCCGAGGCATCCGGCATCCTGGCGTGTGACTTCCTGCGTGTAGACACCGTGCTGCTCCAGGGCTCATGTTCTGCCTTTCTACCCTGACCTTGCTACCGGGGTACCTTCCTGGTGGCGCCAGCGCCGGCCAGTGGGCGGAGCAGGACGATCGGGGATGTCCCTAGCATCACCCCTGGGATCGGCTGCCGGTGCCTGCCCGCAGCCGGTGAAGCTCGGTGGTCCTCTGCGGGAGCGTCCGGATATGGGTTCATGCCGGAGGGCGGACCTGAACCAACTGCACATCCATTCGCGCTGGCCGCTGAGTTCACGCACGGCTAAGGCTTCTCGCGCAAGCCAGGCGGGTAAACGGCAAGCTTCGCCTTCGCCCGCTCGATCAGCCCAGTGTCCCTCGCCCAGCTGGACAGGCGAGGGACCGGGAGCGCCGGTCAGCGGGTCAGGCCGGGGTGGGGGTGGTGGTCTTGGAGAGCACCTCGGTCTCCGGGGGAACGCGGCGGGTGTGCACGAACCCGAGGATTGACAGGATCAGCAGCAGCCCGGCGCCGATGAAGGATGCGATCGCGGCCCACAGTGCGATCTGGCCCATCTTCCAGAACGCATATGAGGTCAGCAGCAGCCCGCGCAGCGTGGTGCCGCGGAACACGGTCTCCACCTGGGCCGCCAGCGCCGTGTTCTTCGGCTGGGCCAGCGACTCGGCCGACAGCTGCGAATAGGTCTTACCGCCGCCGATCTTCACCAGGTGCACTGCTATGTAGTGGTCGGCCCAGGTCTCGGCCTGGGCGCCGTTGGTCATCAGCTGCCCGGCGTACGGCTTCATGGCCGCGGCGTCCGCGGGTGGCAGCGCTTTAATCGCAGCGCTGTTGGCCGCCGGGAAGACGATGTTCTGCGCGACCAGCTGGTTGTGCACCTGGCTGTCCACGAACGAGTTGGCCCACAACAGCAGCCCGCCAGCCACCAGCAGGACGACTGCCAGGACCAGTCCCGCTGTGGACGTCAGCACGTCGAATGTCCTTCTGCGCACCTGAGGTACCTCCTTAGCATTGGCGCCGGAATCACAATCCTCATCAAGCCATCTTGAACCATGCATCCCTAAGGCGCCATCACCGGCGCATCACCCACGGGTGCCAGTCCGATAGTCAAATGACGCCTGGGCCTTTCCCGCAGGCCACGCGACCCGCTCCCTCCGCAGCCCGTACGCTTCGGCCATGTCATTCATTGCCGCGACGTAGCTCACCGCCGCTGCCCATCGCCGTCCGGCAGGAGACGGGATCGCGCCCGGCAATTCACGGTGTGCTAGCCTCGGGCTTTTGCCTGAAATTAGCCAGGCTAACGATTTGAATGAAAAAAGTGCCTTTGGCCTGGGAGGATAGGGCTTTGGCTGGCCAGGGACGACCGGCGGCACCGGGCCAGTGGGCTGGCGGGGGCGGCTGGACTCACGCAGCACCAGCGGTCGTCGAGCAGGTCACGGCGACGCTCAAGCAGCGCCGCCCGGGGCTCGTCGTGATCGACAGCTTCAAGGCACCATCGGCGACATCGCCCAGCCGGAGGGGTAAACAGACCTCCTGCACGCGCCGGCTTCACCGCACCGGCCGATTGCCTGCCCGGATGACCCTGCAGGGTGGCGGCCTAGGCTGACGGCGTGCGCGAAGAACTGCCCGCCGTGGCCGAGGCCCGGATAGCGGAGGTCCGGTCCAGCGGCACGTGGGGGTCCGCGCTGACCGTAGCGGAGTTCGCCGCCATCCGCAGCGCGGGCTTCGAACCCGTCGGCCAGGTGTTCGGCGCGGCCGTGTACAGCGCCGGGTCCACCAGCGGATATAGCTGCCCCGGGGTGGGGGGATCGGCTGGCAGGTTGCCGTCCGGGCCGGTGACCCAGGTGTCCGGGCAAGGCGGCCCGGGCTCGTTCGGCCCGCTCGTGGAGACCATGGATCAGGCGCGGCACACGGCCGTTGGCCGGATGATTACCGAGTGCGCCGAGCTCGGCGGACACGGGGTGGTAGGCGTCCGGCTGTCCCGGGGCTCGTTCCCCGTCGGCGGGCCGCAGTTCGCCGTCATCGGTACCGCGGTCCGGGAGCGGGGTGCCGCGCACGAGCCTCTGGTGCCCTTCACAGCTGAGGTGTCCGGGCAGGATTTCGCCAAGCTGATCATGGCGGGCTGGGTGCCGGCGGGGCTCGTGCTCGGCATCTCGATCGGGTCACGGCACGATGACCGGACGACCGCCCGCCAGGCGCGCTGGGGTTCGGGCAACGCCGAGGTCGCCGGCTGGACCGAACTGGTGAACCAGTCGCGGCACGACGCCCGGCGCCAGCTGGAAAGCGACGTCAGGCGGCTCGGCGCCGACGGCGTGGTGGTCGCCGCGATGGAGATGCAGGTGCGCCAGCGGGACTGCCCGGTAACCGTCGGCCGCCGCGACCACATCGTGGAGGCCACCCTCATCGGTACCGCCATCGCCAGGTTCTCCCGTTCCAGGCCGCGTCATGACGATCCGGTCCTGGCCATCATGTCGCTCGACCCGCAGCGGCGCCAGGCCGCCCGGATCCGCATATAGGTGCCGCAGCGCCCGCCTCAGCTCTGTCCGTTACCTGGGTTTTTGCCTCGCACCAGACGCGGGCCAGGGATCGCGGGTCCCCCGATAACCGCGCCCCGTGCCCGGGCGGTACGGCCTCACCCGGCGGTGGCGGCGGAGGCGGCGTCCCATCGCCGAACGGCCTGCCGCCCAGTGCCTCGCGCCCGTGCGGGGTCAGCCAGTTGGACAGGTCCGGCCCCGCCGGGACGATCCCCGTCGGGTTGATCGTCCGGTGCACCCGGTAGTAGTGCTCCTTGATCTGGACGAAGTCGATGGTGTCCCCGAATCCAGGTGTCCGGAACAGGTCCCGTGCGTAGGCCCACAGCACCGGCATCTCGCTCAGCTTGGACCGGTTGCACTTGAAGTGACCGTGGTAGACGGGATCGAACCGGACCAGCGTGGTGAACAGCCGGATGTCCGCCTCGGTGATCGTGTCGCCCACCAGATAGCGCCGGTCCGCCAGCCGCTCGCTCAGCCAGTCCAGCCGCTTGAACAGCCGGCCGTAGGCCGCCCCGTACGCGCGCTGTGAGGACGCGAAGCCGGCCTGGTAGACGCCGTTGTTGACGTCCTTGTAGACGAGCGCCCCGATCTCGTCGATCTCCGCCCGGTGCCTTTCCGGGTACAGGTCGGGCGCACCGGGCCGCTGGTACGCCGTCCACTGGGTCTCGAGGTCCAGCGTGATCCGCGGGTAGTCGTTCGTCACCACCGCGCCGGTGGGGATGTCGATGATGGCCGGGACCGTGACCCCGCGGTCGTAGCCAGGGACGGCCTTCTCGTAGGCATCCGCCAGCCGCTCGATGCCGAGCACCGGATCCCGCCCCCCCGGATCCAGGTCGAAGGTCCAGCTCCGCTCGTCGTGCACCGGACCGGCCAGCGCCATCGAAATGACGGACTCCAGGCCCAGCAGCCGCCGCACGATGATCGCCCGGTTCGCCCACGGGCAGGCCCGCGCCACCGCCAGCCGGTACCGCCTGGGCTCGACCGGCCACCCGTCCCGCCCGTCGGCGGTAATCCGGGCGTTCAGGTAACGGGTGTCGCGCACGAATGTGCCCGCATCGCTCACACGACCGACAGTACCCGCGTATCGCGTGCTGATCAGGCCCGCGGCCGCTGTGCCATCACGCCTCCTCACTCGCTGGGGCTTCATCGACCTTAGCCATGTCCCGAGCCACTTACCGGCGAGCTTGCCGAGAGTGTCCGTGCTCTGGTCCTATGTCAGGTAAACACCGTTGTCAGGTGCACACCCGTTTGCCGCTTACGTCACCCGGAGGGCCAATGACCGGCCGGACCAAGATCCTGCTCGACGAGTCGGAGATTCCCCAGCAGTGGTACAACATCGTCCCGGATCTGCCTTCCCCGCCGCCGCCTCCGCTGCACC
>JBEKCN010000045.1:0-10199 GCA_050014855.1 Streptosporangiaceae bacterium
CTGGCCGCCGTGGCGCAGCCTCGCGCCGGGCGGGTTTTAGCAGACCAGGCCGGTCCGCGGAAGGCCAGGAAAAACGCCGGGGGTCCCCGACGTGGGCGGGCCGAAGCGCGATACTGTTTCCACGACACGCTGTAGAAGGACGTGAGCACCGGCTCGCCGAGCCGGGGACACCCCGCCCGGAAGGCACTTCGTTGACTCCCATCCGCCCCGCCGCGCGCAGCGGACGTACGGGCAGACCGCGCCGCTGGGTGCCGCGCGCGGCCGCCCTCGCCGTGGTGCTGGCCGCCCTGACCGGCTGCACCAACGACACGTTCACGCGCATCGGCTTCCCTAACCCCATCACCAAGCAGGGGCAGATCACACTGCACCTCTGGCAGGGATCATGGATCGCCGGCATGTCCGTCGCGATCGTCGTCTGGGGGCTCATCCTGTGGGCGGTGGTCTTCCACCGCAAGCGGGGCGACCGGCTGCCGCCGCAGGTCCGGTACAACCTTCCGATCGAGATCCTGTACACGGCCCTGCCGTTCGTGCTGATCGCGGTGCTCTTCTACTACACGGCCAAGGACGAGGACACCATCGACACTCTGTCCGCCAACCCGGCCGTGACGGTCAACGTGGTCGGCTACCAGTGGAGCTGGCAGTTCCAGTACCCGCAGTACAACGTGACGGACAACGGCGTGTCGTACCCGGGACCGCTGCCGGTGCTCGAACTGCCGACGGGGGAGAACGTCCGGTTCAACCTCACCTCGCCGGACGTGATCCACTCGTTCTGGGTGCCGGAGTTCCTGTTCAAGCGGGACGTGATCCCCGGCCACCCGAACCACTTCCAGATCACCTTGACCAAAACCGGGACCTACATCGGGCACTGCAGCGAACTGTGCGGCCTCTACCACAGCCGCATGCTGTTCACCCTCAAGGTGGTGACCCCGGCCCAGTTCAGGCAGTGGATCTCGGCGCGGCAAGCGGCCTCTAACTCCTCGTCCAGCGGGCAGCCCGCGACGGCGACGGCTTCCAGGAGTGGTGTCCAGTGAGCACGATCGAACAGCAGCCGCCGGCCACCGGCACCCCGATCATCCCGCGGCAGCGCACCGACCGTAAGGGCGGCGTGCTCGCGCTCTGGCTGTCGTCCACGGACCACAAGGTCATCGGGTACATGTATCTGATCACCTCGTTCGCTTTTTTCCTGATCGCCGGGATCATGGCGATCATCATCCGGCTGCAGCTGTTCGAGCCGGCGAACCACATCGTGTCGGACCAGGTGTACAACGAGCTGTTCACCATCCACGGCACGATCATGCTGCTGCTGTTCGCCACCCCGCTGTTCATCGGGTTCGCGAACGTGGTCATGCCGCTGCAGATCGGCGCGCCGGACGTGGCGTTCCCCCGGATGAACCTGCTCAGCTACTACTTCTTCCTGTTCGGCGGGCTCATCGTGGTGGCCAGCTTCCTGGCCCCGGGCGGCGCGGCCGCGTTCGGCTGGTACGCCTACTCACCGCTGACCAGCTCGGTGTACTCGCCAGGCATCGGCGCGGACATGTGGATCATGGGGCTGACGCTGTCCGGGCTGGGGACCATCCTGGGCGGCGTCAACTTCATCACCACGATCTTCTGCCTGCGGTGCCCCGGCATGACGATGTTCCGGATGCCGATGTTCACCTGGAACACCTTGCTGACCAGCATTCTGATCCTGCTCGCGTTCCCGGCGCTGGCGGCGGCGCTGCTGGTGCTGGAGATCGACCGGCGGCTCGGCGCGCACGTATTCGACGCCTCGACCGGCGGCGCCCTGCTGTGGCAGAACTTGTTCTGGTTCTTCGGCCATCCGGAGGTCTACATCCTGGCGTTGCCGTTCTTCGGCATCGCGACGGAGATCCTGCCGGTGTTCAGCCGCAAGCCGCTGTTCGGCTACAAGGGCCTGATCGCCGCCACGATCTCGATCGCGGGACTGTCGATGACGGTGTGGGCGCACCACATGTTCACCACCGGCGGCGTGCTGCTCCCGTTCTTCTCGTTCATGA
This sequence comes from Streptosporangiaceae bacterium, assembly GCA_050014855.1. Taxonomy (GTDB): domain Bacteria; phylum Actinomycetota; class Actinomycetes; order Streptosporangiales; family Streptosporangiaceae; genus Bog-532. Next base: position 2,016 of record JBEKCN010000045.1, read on the forward strand.
CGTTCCTGATCGCGATCCCCACCGGCGTGAAGTTCTTCAACTGGGCGGGCACGATGTGGCGCGGCCAGCTGACGTTCGAGCCGCCGATGCTGTTCACGGTCGGGTTCCTGATCGTGTTCCTGTTCGGCGGGATCACCGGCATCATGCTGGCCTCGCCGCCGCTGGACTTCGCGGTCAGCGACTCCTACTTCGTGGTGGCGCACTTCCACTACGTGCTGGCCGGGACCGTGCTGTTCGAGATGTTCGCGGGCTTTTACTTCTGGTGGCCCAAGATGACCGGCAAGAAGCTGGACGACCGGATCGGGAAGATCCAGTTCTGGCTGATGTTCATCGGGTTCAACATGACGTTCCTGGTGCAGCACTGGATCGGGGTCGAGGGCATGCCGCGCCGCGTCGCGAACTACCCGGACCTGCCCGGTAACGTCACGACCCTGAACCAGATCTCCTCCATCGGCTCGTGGATCCTGACCTTGTCGATCCTGGTGTTCTTCTACAACGTGTACAAGACCTGGCGATACGGCGTGATGGTCAACGTCGAGGACCCATGGGGCTTCGGCAGCTCGCTGGAGTGGGCCACGTCCTGCCCGCCGCCGCGGCACAACTTCTACCGGATCCCGCGCATCCGGTCCGAGCGGCCGGCGTTCGACCTGCACTACCCGCACATCGTGTCCGGGGCTGCCTCGCGGTCGCTGACCCAGACGATGACCTCGCCGGTCAACGAGATCCCCCCGGCCCCGCCGGCCGAACAGTGACGGGAAGACTTTGCTGACGATGGGTGGCACGGTGAGGGTGAGGTTCGCATGAAGGTCGAAGGCTGGCTGTTCCTGGGCTGCGCGGCGTTCTTCGCTGGCGTGGACGTCATCTACTGGTACTACTCGAAGGACCCGACGGGTACCGCGGCGCTCGCGTTCGCGGTGTCGCTGGCCGTCCTCACCGGGTTCTACGTCCTGTTCACCGGCCGACGGCTCCCCGAGCGCCCGGAGGACAACCCGCAGGGCGAGATCGCCGAGGGCACCGGCGAGATCGCCTTCTTCAGCCCGCACAGCTGGTGGCCGCTGTTCGTCGGCTTCTCCTGCGCCGTCGCCGCGGCCGGCTTCGCGATGGGCTGGTGGCTGTTCCTCATCGGCGCGCTGATGACCCTGTTCTCCGTGATCGGCTTCGTCTTCGAGTACTACCGCGGCCACTACGCCCACTGAGGCAGCCGCAAACCGATCAGGGCAGTGTTCCCGCGCCTGGTGCGGGAACACTGCCCTGATTTTGCTTTGGCCTCATCAGGATTCCTGAATCCTGATGCCCACCGTGGCTAGCTGCCGCGTATCCGGTCACGGCTTCCGCTCGTCCATCAGGTCGCGCAACAGGATGGCCGCGTCCTTGATGTCGCGTTGGTGACCATGGCCCCCTACCCGGCAGCGCCCGGCTGATTTCGTCCCGTCCGGGACGACCCCGCGCCACCACCAGACCGCGGCCGACCCGGCCTGCCCCGCTGGCCAGTCGGCCAGTCGGCCCGGAACGGCCCTGTGCGGCCCTGAGACGCCGGAAGGCGGCCCCACCCCTGGGATGGACCGCCTTCCGGCTCGCTAGCGCCTGTCCGGGCCGCTGAGCTTGGTTATTCGCCGTCCTCGGTGGCGTCGCCGTCCTCGGCCTGCGGCGTTCCACCGCCGCCGACGGCGGCACGCTCGCTTTCGCTGTCGATAGCCGCATGGCCGTTCCCGCTGCCGTGCCCGTTCCCGTGCCCATTGGCTGGGGGGGCCAGCGAGATGCCCTCGGCGAAGATCTCGTGCACGCGGGCCTGCAGCTTGCCCCGGGCGCCCCGCAGGGCCGGCTCGGGCAGCCCGTTGTCGTCGACCTCGCGGGCCGTGATGGCGGCGGTGGGCGAGGGTGGCGGGGCGGCGATCTCTGCGACCTCACCCTCGGTCAGCGGCCGTTCCAGCTCGACGAAGGCGCCGTTCGGCAGCTGCCGGATAATGCCGGTCTCCACGCCGTGGGTGAGCATCGAGGCGTCCCGGCGCTGCAGGCCGAAGCAGATCCGCCGGGTGGCCCAGAAGGCGATTACGGGCCCGATGAAGATCGCCCAGCGCGCGATCTCGGTCGTCAAGTAGAGCGGGATCTGCAAGTGGTCGGCGATGATGTCGTTCGCGCCTTCCAGCCACAGGATGCCGTAGATGGTGATGCCGGCCATGCCGATCGCGGTCCGGGTCGGGGCGTTCCGCGGCCTCTGGTTCACGTTGTGGTAGGACTTGTCCCCGGTCGCCCAGCTTTCCAGGAACGGCCATATCCCAAGCGCGGTGAAGATGAGGCCCGGCACCACCAGCGCGGGGATGAGGGAGTTCCAGGCGATCGTATGACCGCCGATATCCCAGGTCCAGCTCGGGAACATGCGCAGCGAGCCTTCGAGGAAGCCCATGTAGAAGTCCGGCTGGGAGCCCGCCGAGATCGCCGTCGGCGTGTACGGGCCGACCTCCCAGATCGGGTTGATCTGGGCGAACGTGGCCAGCAGAGCGAGCACCCCGAAGACGAAGAAGAAGAACGCCCCGGTCTTGACCATGAAATACGGGTACATGGGCTGGCCGACGACGTTGGCGTTGGTCCGGCCCGGGCCCGGCATCTGGGTGTGCTTCTGGTGCACCATCAGGAACAGGTGCGCGCTGACCAGGGCCAGCAGCAGGCCCGGGATCAGCAGCACGTGGATGATGTAGAACCGGACCACGAACTCGGTGCCGGGGAACTGCCCGCCGAACAGGAAGAACGACAGGTACGTGCCGACCACCGGGATGCCCAGCAGCACGCCTTCCGCGATCCGCACGCCCGTGCCGGACAGCAGGTCGTCCGGCATGGAGTAGCCGAGGAAACCCTCCAGGATGCCGAGGGTGAACATGACGATGCCGATCAGCCAGTTGGTCTCCCGGGGCTTGCGGTACGCGCCCGTGAAGAAGATCCGCAGCAGGTGGCACAGGATCGCGGCCAGGAACACGTCCGCGGCCCAGTGGTGGATCTGCCGCATCAGCAGGCCGCCGCGGACATCGAAGCTGATGTTGAGCGTCGACTGGTACGCCTGGCTCATCCGGACGCCGTCCAGCTTGGTGTACGACCCGTGGTAGATCACGTCGCTCATGCTGGGCTGGAAGAACAGGGTGAGGAAGATGCCGGTCAGGATCAGGATGATGAACGAGTACAGCGCGATCTCGCCCAGCAGGAACGTCCAGTGGTCCGGGAAGACCTTGCGCAGCAGCGTCCGGACGCCCTTGGCCGCGTGCAGCCGGTCGTCCAGCTCACCTGCCTGCTTGGCAAGTGGCTTCGGTATGGTCAGCCGCTTGTTGTCCGTGGTCATCCCCGCTCCCAGAAGCTTGGCCCGACGGGTTCTTGGAAGTCGCTCTGGGCCACCAGATAGCCCTGCGCGTTGGTGGTGATCGGAAGCTGTGGCAGCGGCCGCGGCGCGGGCCCGAAGATGACCGTCGCGCCCGTGTTGGCCTGGAACGTGGACTGGTGGCACGGGCAGAGGATCCGTTGCGTCGTCTGCTCGTACAGTGCGGCGGGGCAGCCGAGATGCGTGCAGATCTTGGAGTAGGCGACGATGTTGTCGACCGTCCAGTTCATCGAGTTCAGCAGCGTTCTCGCACCGTCGGCCCCGTCGTTGTACCGGGTGGGTATCTGAAGCTGGCCCGGCTCCATCTTGATGATGATCGCGGTGGCTTTGGCCAGGGCCTCGTCGTTGTCCTGGTAGCCCTCCGGCACCACCGTGATCATGCCTCCCGGGGAGTCGAAGTCCGCGGGCGTGATCGGCCGGTTCGTCCCGTAGACGAGCAGCCGCGTGCCCTTTTTCCACACCGTGGTCCGCAGGCTGCCGCCGGGCAACGGCCCGAGATCGCGGAGGATGACCAGGGGTGCGATCGCGGCAGGCAGCGTAGCGGCGATCAGCGTGCGCCGCAGCAGCGGACGCTTGGTGATCTGGCTGGCCTCCGCGCCCTCGATGATCGTCTCCGCGAACGCCTGACGGTCCTCCTCGGGGGACGCCATCGGGTGCCGTTCCTCGGCCAGCTCGACGGGGGGCATGATGTTCCGGACCCAGATGACCATGCCGATGCCGATGGCCAGGAAGGCCAGCGACATCGCGGACCCGAGGGCGAGATTGGACCGCAGCGTGGCCACCACGACGTTGCCCTTGGTGTCGCCGTCGACCTCGAGCCCCACGTAGGCGGCAATGAAGCCCACGCTGGCCAGCGCCGAGACGATGAAGAGGGTGGCCGCGACCCGCTCCCAGTTCTTGGCGGAAGCGGGATTCGGGTTCTCGGCGGGCAACTCCTCCAGTTCGGGAGCTTCGGCCAGTTCGGGAGCTTCGGCCTCACCGGGACCGTACGGCGTAGTCCCCTTCCGGCCGTCGTCGCCGTCACCGCGCTCGGGATCCGTCAGGATGCCGGGGGCGGGCGGGGGAGTACCGATCACGCGGTGCGGAGGCTGCCGCTCGGCGGGCGTGTCTTCCAGGCCCCGGTCGTTGTCCCTGTCGTTGTCGCTCATCGGTTATCCGTGATTTCTCCCGAGCGCTCTTCCCGGCGCTTCGCGGTAATCCACATGGCGGCGAGCACGAGCGCGCCGATTCCCCCCAGCCACGCGACCAGGCCTTCGGTGGTCGGCCCGACCCGGCCCAGGCTGAACCCGCCCGGGTTGGCCTCGGAGCGTGTCTGGGTGATGTAGGCGATGATGTCGCGCTTGTCGGCGGACGGCAGCGTCTCGTCATTGAACACCGGCATGGCCTCGGGGCCGGTCAGCATGGCCTCGTAGATCTGCCGGTTGGTGGCGTTGGTCAGCGCCGGGGCGTACTTGCCATCGGTCAGTGCGCCGCCGGCGCCGCTGTAGTTGTGGCACTGGGCACAGTTCGCGTTGAACAGGCTCTGGCCGTTCCCTGCGTCCGCGCCGGCCGTGCTCACCTGTTGGTCAGTCGGGATCGCCGGGCCGCCGCCCAGTGAGGCGACGTAGGCGGCGATGGCGTAGATCTGCTGCTGGTTGAACACCGGCGGCTTCTGGGCCGCCTCCGCGCCGACTTCCTTCAGTGGCATGCGCCCGGTACCGACCTGGAAGTCGACGGCCGCCGCGCCCGCCCCGACCAGGCTCGGCGCCACGGAGCTGCCCTGGGCGGCCAGGCCGTGGCAGCTCGAGCAGGAGGTATCGAACAGGTCCTTACCCTCGGCGATCTGCGCGGACGATGAGCCCGAGCCCGCCGACGCGGTACTGCCGCCCACGCCCGTGACCGCTGCGTACAGCATGCCGACGGCGACGAGCGCCAGCAGGACGGCTGCGTAGCCGAAAAGCGGCCGACGTCGCCGCGCGGTGATCCACCTCACTGCAGCCCTCGGTTTTCCGGATAGTGGTTCATTGGTGTCTTCGTGGCTTGATGTGCTCTTGGATGCAGGGCGCCGGAGTGAACTGGATCACGCGGTCTCGGCATCGGGGGTCAGTGGATCAGGTAGATCGTGGTGAACAGGCCGATCCAGACGACGTCGACAAAGTGCCAGTAATAGGACACGACGATCGCGCTGATCTGCTGTTCTCGAGTGAACCGTTTAGCGGCGTAGGTGCGGCCGAGCAGGAACAGGAACGCCACCAGGCCGCCCGCCACGTGCAGGCCGTGGAAGCCGGTCGGGATGTAGAAGACCGAGCCGTACGCGCTGGAGGAGATCGTCAGGTGCTGCTTGGAGACCAGGTCGTGGTACTCGTAGGCCTGGCCCAGGTCGAAGTAGAGGCCCATCAGGAACGTGAGGACGTACCACTCACGCAGGCCCCACTTGCTGACGTTGAAGATGCTGCCTACGCGGCCGACCTGGCCGCGCTCGACTGCGAACACGCCCATCTGGCAGGTCACGCTGGACAGCAGCAGCACGGTCGTGTTGACGGACCCCAGAGCAATGTCCAGGTGGGCGCCGGGCCACGGCAGGCCTTCGCCCTTCACGACGGAACGGACCGTGAAATACATCGCGAACAGCGCCGCGAAGAACATCAGCTCTGAGGACAGCCAGATGATCGTGCCCACGCTGACCAGGTTCGGCCGGTTCGCCGGCGTGCGGGGTACCGCCTCGGTTACGGATGCTGTCGCCACGACGTCATTATTACGACAACCCGTAGGCGAGCGGCAGCCGCCCCCCCAACTCGGCGGTAATTATTTTTGCCGGAGCCGACCTCCCGGCCGCGACGGAAGGCCTGGGTAGCGGCTGCGCGGCCGGGTGCAGCCGTAGGCTCCCGCGCCACCGCGAACGCGTCTTCCGCGCCTAATCTTGTTATGCGCTTGGTACCGACCCGCTCATGGGCACCCACCATTGGCTAGACCTCACCTCGTAACCGGCTAGACCCTCACCGCGCTCGGCCGCCACCAGAAGCCCGTGACCGGAAGCGGCCGCTGAGTTTTACCGCCCACCGATAGACTTGACCCAAGTCACCTTTACCGCACCTCAGGGCCTTGCGGTCACCAGCGAGAAAGCAACCATTCTTGTGAAGGTCGTTGTTTACAGCCATGATGCCGACACGCGGGCCCAGATCCGGCTCGCCATCGGCTCGCGTCCGGAGCCGGATGCTCCGGACGCGGAGATAATTGAGTGCGCTACCGCGCCAGCGTTGTTCCGGCTGCTGGACGAGCGCGGCGCGGAGGTCATGGTCCTGGACGGGGAGGCGCAGCCTGCGGGCGGGATGGGCGTCTGCCGGCAGGCCAAGGACGAGATCTATGATTGCCCGCCGGTTCTGCTCATCACCGGCCGCGCCGACGACGGCTGGCTGGCGACCTGGTCCCGGGCGGACGCGGTGATCAGCCACCCGATCGATCCACGTCAGCTGGCCCGGGAGCTGAGCCAGCTGATGCAGCGCCGGGCCGGGCGCACCGAGATCGCCAGCAGCTGACGCCGCCGGCCATGGACCCCCGAACGAACTGGCCGGCGCTGATCGGCGCGCTCGTCAAGGGCGAATCGCTCACCGCTGACGAGGCGGCCTGGGCGATGAACGAGATCATGGAGGGCGCGGCGACCGACGCCCAGATCTCTGGTTTCGCCATCGCGCTGCGGATGAAGGGCGAGACGGCTGTCGAGCTGGCGGGCCTGGCGCGGGCCATGCTGGACCATGCCACGCCGATCAGCGTGCCGGGGCGCCTGGTCGACCTGGTCGGCACCGGGGCCGACGGAGCGCACACGGTCAACATCTCGACGATGGCGACCATCGTCGCGGCCGCTGCGGGCGCCCGTATGGTCAAGCATGGCAACCGGGCCGCCTCCTCCAAGTGCGGCGCCGCCGACGTGCTGGAGGCCCTCGGGGTGGTCATCAACCTCCCGCCCGCGGCCACCGTGGAGCTCGCCGCTGAGATCGGAGCCGCCTTTCTCTTCGCGCCGCTCTACCACCCTGCCCTGCGTCACGCCGGACCGACCCGGAGCCAGCTCGGCGTGCCGACCGTGTTCAATTTCCTGGGGCCCGTCGCGAACCCGGCCCGGCCGCAGGCCCAGGCGGTCGGGGTGGCCGACGCCCGGATGGGGGGCGTCATCGCGGGTGTGCTGGCCGCACGGGGGGCGAGTGCCCTGGTGTTCCACGGCGGTGACGGCCTGGATGAGCTGACCACCACCACGACCTCGTCGGTCTGGCTGGTGCACAGTTCGGCGGTGGCTGCCGCCGAGCTCGATCCGGCCGAGCTGGGCCTGCCCCGGTCGGAGCCCGGCGACCTGCGCGGTGGCGACGCCGCCCACAACGCGGCCGTGGTGCGGGCCGTGCTGGCCGGCGAGACGGGCCCGGTACGCGACATCGTGCTGCTGAACGCGGCGGCGGCCCTGGCCGCCGCGGAGGGCGTGCGCAGCCCGGAGGATCTGGTCCCGGCGCTGTCCGCCGGGCTGGCCCGGGCCGCAGAGGCGATCGATTCCGGTGCTGCGGCGGCGCTGCTTGCGTGCTGGATAAAGGCCAGCCAGCGCCTGGCGGCCACCGCATCATCGTGAGCGTGGCCGCCGATCCTCAGGCCGGAGCGCGGCGAGCGGACCTGCGGTCCGGCGAGCGGACCTGCGGTGGTGGCCTGCGGGGCCAGCTGGGCTAGGCGATGTCGCCTGCGCCCAGGGAGAACGCGGCCTCCAGGTCGTGCCGCGAGTAGGCCCGGAACGCGATGTGCGTCTCGGTGTGCGTGATGCCCGGCACCTTGTTGAGCCGGCCCGGAATCACGTCGGCCAGCTCGTC
>JBEKCN010000046.1:0-10165 GCA_050014855.1 Streptosporangiaceae bacterium
AGCCACCGGCTGACGATGACCTGCCGGGCCGTGGAGGCGCCGGGAGCCATGGCCGCTCGCTGTCCCAGGGGGATCAGTCCTTGCCGCCCGGGTCGGGCCAGGTACCGCTGCCCCCGTCGGGCGCTGATGGCCCGGGCCTCGCGGGCCTGCCGGGACGGGAGCGCCCGGCACCCAGCGACTACTCCGGGCGGGTCAGCGGCCCGGAGGAGTCGTCCAGCTACGGCTCCGGCAGCACCCAGGATTCGTTCCGCGGGGAGACGCTCGACCCGCGTCGCGGTACCGCGCCGTCGCCAGCTCCGTTCCGCCGGTCGGGCGGCGCGTCACCGGGTCAGCCATCCGGCCCGGCGCCGGGCGGACCGGGGTCGGCGGGCCCGCAGGGCCCGTCGATTCGGCTTGGCGCACACGGTGCGCCGGGACCGCAGAGCCTGCCCGGTTCACAGCCGGGTACGCCCGGGCCTGGTGCCCCGATGCCGCAGATACCCCCGGGCCCGCCGGGCCCGCAGGCTTACGCCCCGCCGCAGAACGGGCCCTACAGCGGTCCGCAGCCGGCCGCCGCGCCCGGAGGACGCCCATCGTCGGGCCCGGTCTCGCTCACCGACGCGGTTCAGTCGGCACACGAGGAAGGCCGGGAATTCGGCGAGTCGGTCGCCCGCGAGGCGCCCGCGCTCTGGCTGGAGGCCGTCCTGGCCCGTAAGCCGCGCATGCCGTCCGACCTGGAGGCGCGCCTCCTGCAGGGATCGGCGCTGCCGATCGACTTCCTGCTCCACGATGAGGTCCGGCACGCGTTGCGGCGCGGCTTCTGGGATGCCCTGGAGAGCTCGAGGCGCTGATTAGCACGCGGCGGGCGGCCCGGGCTGGGCCGACGTGACGGCAGGTGGAACCGACCGACGGGACTACGGTGAGCGATCCAGACCGCGGCGCGGGCGCGGCCGCAGGTAACAGCCGGAGTACGGCCGCTGGCGAAGGGTTGGATATGGGGGACCTGGGTAGGTCCACAAGCATGGTTGTCCTGACCGATGACCTGTTCGACGAGATCGAATTCGAGGCCGCTCGTTCCGGTGACTACCGGCGTGCGGCGCTGCGCATGAACCATCTCGCCGCGACGGCCGAGCAGACGGGAGGCATGTCCCGGGCTGAAGCGTACATGCGGGCCGGTGACCAGTGGCTGCTCGCGGACGAGCCCGCCATCGCCGTCGAGCGCTACCAGCTCGCCATGGCGGACGGTGGGGCGACCTTCGCTGACCCACGCGCCCCGCTGGCCCGGGCGATGTTCGCGCTCGGGCGCCGTGATGAGGGACGGGCCCTGATCCGCGAACTCGATCACGAGGGCGCCGAGGGGAAACGCGATCCGCGGACCTGCGACCTGATTGCCGAGCTGCTCGCCGAGCAGGGTGATATGGGCGGGGCGCTGCACTGGGCGACGGCCGGTGCGGACGAGTGCAGACGGCGGGGTGACCGCGCCGAGCTGCGGCTGCTGCTCAGCCTGCGCTACCGGATCCGCAATGACCTCGGCCTGCAAGAGGATGACTACGACCGGCTGCTGGATGAACTGACCGCCGACGGCGGCGGCGGCCCGCGACTTCGGCCCGCCGGGGGAACCTCCGACAGCTAGTCCCGCAGACGACGGCAGCCCGCCGGCCGCTGAGGCCGGCGGGCTGCCGTATCAGTTACCAGGCGGTCAGGCCTGCGTTGCTATCTCCCGCGCCGGGCGGACGGCCAGGGCATCAGCCGTCTCGTCGACGTCGACGACGACCTGGTCGCCGTCGACGATCCCCCCGGACAGCAGCGCCCGGGCCAGCTGGTCGCCGATGGCCGACTGCACCAGGCGGCGCAGCGGCCGGGCCCCGTAGACCGGGTCGAAACCGGTCAGCGCGAGCCACTCGCGGGCCGCCGGAGTCACGGTCAGCCTGAGCCGCCGGTCGCCGAGGCGCCGGGCCAGGCGGGCCACCTGCAGGTCGACGATCCGGCCCAGCTCGTCGGTGCCGAGCGCGTCGAACACGATCACGTCGTCCAGCCGGTTGAGGAATTCCGGCTTGAAGGTGGACCGGACGACGTTCATGACCGCGGCCCGCTTGGCCGTCTCGTCGGTCAGCGCCGGGTCCGCGATGAACTGCGAGCCCAGGTTCGACGTGAGGATCAGGATCGTGTTGCGGAAGTCCACGGTCCGGCCCTGACCGTCGGTCAGCCGGCCGTCGTCGAGGACCTGGAGCAGGATGTCGAAGACCTCCGGGTGCGCCTTCTCCACCTCATCCAGCAGGATGACGCAGTACGGCCGACGGCGTACGGCCTCGGTGAGCTGGCCGCCCTCCTCGTAACCGACGTAACCGGGCGGCGCGCCGACCAGCCTGGCCACCGAGTGCTTCTCGCTGTACTCGCTCATGTCGATGCGGATCATGGCCCGCTCGTCGTCGAACAGGAACTCGGCGAGCGCCTTGGCCAGCTCCGTCTTGCCCACGCCGGTCGGCCCCAGGAAGAGGAACGATCCGGTGGGACGGTCCGGGTCGGCGACCCCGGCCCGGGCCCGGCGGACGGCGTCGGAAACCGCCTGCACCGCGCTGGCCTGCCCGATGATGCGGTGCCCGAGCTCGTCCTCCATCCGGAGCAGCTTGCCGGTCTCACCCTCGAGCAGCCGGCCCGCGGGGATGCCCGTCCAGGACGACACGACGTCCGCCACATCGTCCGGGCCGACCTCCTCCTTGACCATCGGGGTCTCGGCGGAGACTCCGGTGATGCCGGACGCCCCGATGTCTCCGGAGTCTCCGCGTTCCGCGTCGGAGGCGGCCGCGCTGGCCTCGGCGAGCTCGTGCTCGAGCGCGGGGATTTCCCCGTACATCAGCCGCGAGGCGGCCTCGAAGTCCGCGTCGCGCTGAGCCCGCTCGGCCTGCCCCTTCAGGTCGTCGAGCCGCTTCTTCAGCTCGCCGACCCGGTTCAGGCCGGCCTTCTCCTGGTCCCAGCGCGCGATCAGCGCGGTGAGCTGCTCCTGCCGGTCGGCCAGGTCGGCGCGCAGCCGCTCCAGCCGGTCCCGGCTCGCGGCGTCGGACTCCCGGGCGAGGGCCAGCTCCTCCATCTTCATCCGGTCCACGGCGCGCTGCAGCTCGTCGATCTCCACCGGCCGCGAGTCGATCTCCATCCGCAGCCGGGAGCCCGCCTCGTCGACCAGGTCGATCGCCTTGTCCGGCAGGAACCGGGCGGTGATGTAGCGGTCCGACAGCGTCGCCGCGGCCACCAGCGCCGCATCGGCGATCTGCACCTTGTGGTGCGCCTCGTAGCGGCCCTTCAGGCCTCGCAGGATCGCGATCGTGTCCTCGACCGACGGCTCACCCACGTACACCGGCTGGAACCTGCGCTCCAGCGCCGGGTCCTTCTCGATCCGCTCGCGGAACTCGTCCAGCGTGGTGGCTCCGACCATGCGCAGCTCCCCCCGGGCCAGCATCGGCTTGAGCATGTTGCCGGCGTCCATGGCGCCTTCAGCGGCGCCCGCGCCCACGACGGTGTGCAGTTCGTCGATGAACGTAATGACCTGGCCGTCGCTCTGCTTGATCTCGTTCAGGACGGCCTTGAGCCGCTCCTCGAACTCGCCTCGGTACTTGGCCCCGGCCACCATGGCCCCCAGGTCGAGGGCGATCAGGCGCTTGTCACGCAGTGACTCGGGCACGTCGCCCGCCACGATGCGCTGGGCCAGTCCCTCCACGACCGCTGTCTTGCCGACCCCCGGCTCCCCGATCAGGACCGGGTTGTTCTTGGTCCGGCGGGACAGCACCTGGATGACCCGCCGGATCTCGGCGTCCCGGCCGATCACCGGGTCCAGGGCCCCGTCCCGCGCCTGCTGGGTCAGGTCGACGCCGTACTTCTCCAGCGACTGGTAGGTCTCCTCCGGGTTCTCGCTCGTCACCCGGGCGCTGCCGCGCACCTGGGTGAACGCCTCGAGAAGCGCGTCCGGAGTGGCGCCTGCGTCGCGGAGCAGCGTGGCGGCCTGCCCGCCGCCGGCGGCCAGGCCGACCAGCAGATGCTCGGTGGAGACGTACTCGTCGTTCATCTCCCGGGCCCGGGCGCTCGCGGTGTTGATCACCGCGAGCAGCGGCCGTGACGTCTCGGGCGCGCTGAGTGTCTGCCCGCTGGCGCGGGGCAGCCGGCTGAGCCGGGCCTCTGCCTCCTTGGCCACGACGGCCGGATCCGCGCCGACGGCTCGCAGCAGAGGTGCGGTGGTCCCGCCGCTCTGCGCGATCAGCGCGACAAGCAGGTGCAGCGGATCGACCTGGGCGTTGCCGTCCGCCGCAGCGCGCCGGACGGCGGCCGACAGTGCGTCCTGGCTCTTCCTCGTCAGTTTGTCGTCCATGTAAGGCTCTTTATGCTCTGTTCTCTAGCTTTTGGTTGTCTGGATCGTGCCGGAGCGCATCGCTGCCGGCGGCGGCCATTCAGCTTGTGACTTGGTTCAGCTCCCGGCCGCGTGCGGGCTGGCGCTGGCGGCCTCGTCGGTGCCGCCATTGGCGGCCCGGGACCGCTCTCCGCGCCCCGTGGTGCCGCCGGGCGCCGCCGGATCCGGTCCGGCGGCCGGTTCCCAGACGGCGACTCGCGCGTTGCGTACCGGTACGATCCCGGGGCCCTCCCGGCCCTTCCTGAGCAGGTCAGCCAGCCGCGCGGCCACCGACCGGGTGGATTCCAGCTCCACCCGGAGCTGCGCGACCTCGCTGTGCAGGTCGGCGGCCAGGCGCCGCGATCGGTCCAGCTCGTCGTTCAGCTCCAGGATCCGCTTGATCCCGGACAGGTTGACTCCTTCGTCCTGCGAGAGGCGCTGCACCTCGCGCAAGGCCAGGACGTCGCGCATGGAGTAACGCCGTCCCCGGCCCGTACTGCGGCCGGGTGACACAAGCCCCAGCCGGTCGTAGGCCCGCAGCGTCTGCGGATGCAATCCGGACAGCTGGGCGGCGACGGAGATGACGTAGACCGGCGTCTCGTCGGACATGTCATACGGGCTTGTCATGTCATCTCCTTCTCGCCCTGTTCATTGTGTTCTCCTCTTCCTGGCCGGCCTTACATTCCCTTGGCCCGCAGCAGGAGTGCCTCCCGCGGGTCCTCGCCGGCCGTTGCCTCACGCAGGTCTTCAAGCGCCTGCCGACCCTTAGTGCTGACGTTCTTCGGCACCATCAGTTCCACGGTGACGAGCAGGTCACCGTAGGTGCCATCCGCCTGGCGCACTCCCTTGCCCCGCACCCGGAACGTCCGGCCGTTCGGGGTCCCGGCCGGGATCCGGACGGTCACTGGCGCACCGCGGTGCGACGGCACCTTGATCTCCGAGCCGAGAGCGGCCTCCGGCACCGTTATGGGCACGGTGACGGTCAGGTTGCCGCCCGACCGCCCGAAGACGGGGTGCGGGGTGACGCGCACCCGTACGTACAGGTCCCCGGCCGGGCCGCCCCGCTCGCCCGGGGCTCCCTTGCCTCTCAGCTTGATCCGCTGACCGTCGGCCACCCCAGCCGGAATCCGGGCCTGGATTGTCCGCGTGCTCGTCGCGTGGCCGCTGCCGCTGCACGACGGGCACGGGTCGTCGACCACGAGCCCGCGGCCCCGGCAGGTCTTGCACGGCTCCGAGAAGGCGAAATTGCCCAGATTCCGGCTCGACTGCCCGGTCCCCTCACAGGTCGGGCAGACCTTCGGCACGGTGCCGGCCTTCGCGCCGGTGCCGTGGCAGACCGGGCAGGGGCCGTCGCCGGTGAGGTTCAGCGGGACGGTGGTGCCGTCGACCGCGTCCCCGAACGAGAGCGTGGTCTCCGTCTCCACATCCGCCCCGCGGCGGGGCCGGGTCTGTGGGCCCGCGCCGCGGTTGCCGAACATCCCGCCGAGGATGTCGCCGAGCCCGCCCCGGCCGGCCTCGCCGGTCCCCGCGGTCCCGGCGCCGCCGAACAGGTCGCCGAGGTCGAAGCCGCCGAAACCGCCGGCTCCATTGCCCGCCGTGCCTGGGCGCCCGGCCGTTCCGGGAACCCGGAAACCGCCGCCGCCGAAGAGCGAGCGTGCCTCGTCGTACTCCTTGCGCCGCTTCTCGTCCGACAGGGTGTTGTAGGCCTCGGAAATCTCCTTGAAGCGCTCCTCAGCCTTACGGTCGCCCTTGTTCGCGTCGGGGTGGTACTTACGGGCTAGCTTGCGGTACGACTGCTTGATCTCGTCAGCTTTTGCGGTCTTAGGGACGCCCAGGACCTTGTAGTAGTCCTTCTCTAGATAATCCTTGGTGCTCATCGGGCGTGCTCATCGCTCCCCTCGCCGCTCGTTACTCGTCGTCCCGGTTGTCCGACTGTGCGCCCGGCTCCGGGGCACCGTCGGGCCCGGTGGCCGGCTCCGCGACCAGAACCCGGGCCGGCCGTAGGATCCGGTCCCCGACCTTGTAGCCCGGCTGGAAGATCTCCGCGCAGGAGACCTCCGCGACGTCTGGTGAAAAGGAGTGGGCCAGCGCCTCGTGGATCTTCGGGTCGAATGGCTCTCCCGGCTCGCCGTACGTCACCAGGCCGAGCTTGGACGCCGCCGACTCCAGGGACTCGGCCACGGACTTGAAACCACCGGACAGCTCGTCATGCTGCCGGGCCTGGCCGATTGCATCGAGCGCCGGTAGCAGCTCAGTCAGCACGTTCGCGAGCGCGAGCTCACGTACGGCCGTCCGGTCACGATCTACGCGCTTACGGTAGTTCGCGTACTCCGCCTGGATCCGCTGCAGATCGGCCGTGCGGTCGGCGAGCTGCTCCTTCAGTGTGGCCATCTCCTCGTTAACGCCCGTCCCGGCTGGAGGGGCGGTGTGCGCCGTGGACCCGTCCCCGGCCTCCGCGGCCGGGCGGTCCTGCTCGGCGTGCCCGTCCGGCTCGGGGGCGGGCGCGGAGCCCTCCGGCTCCGCGCCCATCCCGTGCAGCGAGCCCCCCGTGGCCGACGCTTCCTCGTCCCGGGCGTGACCGCCCGGTCCGGAGGCAGCGTGCCTGCCCCGGGGCCTACCCGGCTCTCTCACCTGCCCGGTCACGGGGTCGATTCGCCGGTGATCGTGGATCACCGGCCCGTTGCCCATTTCCTGAGGTGAATTCATCAAGCAGCTCCGCCTTCACGCGTGTCCGAAGGACCCTCGTCGTCGACGATCTCTGCGTCTACCACATCGTCGCCCTGCGGGGCGCCGTCCTCAGTGCTGCCAGCGGCAGCACCTTCCTGCGCGGCCGCCTGCTGCTCCGCCTGAGCCTGCGCGTAGATCGCGCTGCCCATCTTCTGGCTCACCTGCGAGGCCTTCTCGCTGGCTTCGCGGATGGTCTCAGTGTCGCTGCCCTCCAGCGCCTTCTTCAGGTCGCTGATGGCCGACTCCACCTCGGTCCGGACGTCAGCCGGCACCTTCTCGGTGTTGTCGGCGAGGAACTTCTCGGTGGTGTACACGAGGGTGTCGGCCCGGTTGCGGACCTCGGCCTCCTCGCGGCGCTGCCGGTCTTCCTCGGCGTACTGCTCCGCGTCGCGGACCATCTTGTCGATGTCATCCTTGGCCAGCGCAGAGCCACCGGAGATGGTGACCGACTGCTGCTTGCCGGTGCCCAGGTCCTTGGCGGACACGTTGACGATGCCGTTGGCGTCGATGTCGAATGCGACCTCGACCTGCGGCACGCCGCGGGGCGCCGGGGCGATACCAGACAGCTCGAACATGCCGAGCTTCTTGTTGTACGCCGCGATCTCGCGCTCACCCTGGAACACCTGGATCTGCACCGACGGCTGATTGTCGTCCGCGGTGGTGAAGATCTCCGACCGCTTGGTCGGGATGGTCGTGTTCCGCTCGATGAGCTTGGTGAAGATGCCGCCCTTGGTCTCGATGCCCAGCGACAGCGGGGTCACGTCGAGCAGCAGGACGTCCTTGACCTCGCCCTTGAGCACACCGGCCTGCAGGCAGGCGCCGACCGCGACAACCTCGTCCGGGTTGACGCCCTTGTTCGGCTCCTTGCCGCCGGTCAGGTCCTTGACCAGGTCGACCACGGCGGGCATCCGGGTGGAGCCACCAACGAGCACCACGTTGTTGATGCCGCTGGTGCTGATCCCGGCGTCCTTGATGACCTGCTGGAACGGGCCCTTGCAGCGGTCGAGGAGGTCGGAGGTCATCCGCTGGAACTCGGCACGCGACAGCCGCGTGTCCAGGTGCAGCGGACCCTGGTCAGAGTGCGAGATGTAAGGCAGGTTGATCTGGGCCTCGGACCCGCTGGACAGCTCGATCTTGGCGCGCTCGGCGGCTTCACGCAGCCGCTGCAGGGCCATCTTGTCCTTGGCCAGGTCGATGCCGTAGCCGTTCTTGAAGTCCTGAACCAGCCAGTCGACGATCCGCTGGTCCCAGTCGTCGCCACCGAGGTGGTTATCGCCGCTGGTGGCCTTGACCTCGACCACGCCCTCGCCCACCTCGAGCAGGGAAACGTCGAACGTGCCGCCGCCCAGGTCAAAGACCAGGATGGTCGCCTCGTTCTCCTTCTCCAGGTGGTAAGCGAGCGCCGCAGAGGTCGGCTCGTTGATGATCCGGAGCACGTTGAGACCGGCGATCTGGCCGGCTTCCTTGGTCGCCTGCCGCTGCGCGTCGCTGAAGTAGGCCGGAACCGTGATGACGGCGTCCGTGATGGTCTCGCCGAGGTAGGACTCGGCGTCCCTCTTGAGCTTCTGCAGGATGAACGCGCTGATCTGCTGGGCGTTGAACTTCTTGCCGTCGATGGTGACGGACCAGTCGGTACCCATCTGCCGCTTGACGGACCGGATCGTCCGGTCAACGTTCGTCACGGCCTGCCGCTTGGCGACCTCTCCGACGAGTACTTCAGAGTTCTTGGCGAAGGCGACCACGGACGGCGTGGTCCGCGATCCCTCCGCGTTAGCGATGACCGTGGGCTCCCCGCCCTCGAGGACGGCGACCACAGAGTTGGTCGTCCCAAGGTCAATCCCTACCGCACGTGCCATGAGCAATCCCTATGGTTGAACGTCTATTGGGTTGAGTCTTCCGCGCTCAAGGTTGCCACGGCTTGCAGGCGATGGCAAATGACTTGAGTCTGATTGGCTCAACTTTGTTGGGGCGCTCGTTGTTCCCGGGCGGCACGGAAATTTTCCGGCAGCGGCCAGACGGGTGTCCCTCGTCGCTGGATCCGTTGTGGCCTCGGCTCTTACAACGCTCGGGCCGGGCCGTCCCATCCAGCACGGACGTCAGCGCGCCACTGGAGCAGGGCGCGTGCGATCTCCGGCCAGGCACACGAAGCCGCGGGACGTCAGCACGCTCGGCTGGACAGGGCGTGCCGATCTGCCGTCAGGTACAGGCAGTGCGGCGGGCTCCGCAGCCCCAGGAAGCACCGGCCGGTGGGGCCTGCCAGGCGGGGGGCGGCGGACCGCGCATGCCGGGGCTGCCGCGGGGGCCGGGTCGTCTGGCATCTAGATTCGGTATATAGATAGACGTCTGCATGTCCGTGCTGGCCCGCGAAAGTTACCGGTCGGTAGGATGCTGGAACGCGGCCAGGCTCCGGCCCGGCGACCGGGACGGGAAAGTCGCGCCCGGTGCGGTGTACGAGGTGTACGAGAACGGGCGCAAGCCGGCGGCGTACGCTGGCAGCCGACGCTGCAGGAGGAGGTCCCCGGTGGTCCTGAGGATCGTGGTTGGCCTGGTGCTGACGGTGGCGGCGGTGGTGATCGCCGGGCGCCGGTTCTGGTGGCTGGGGCGGCTGGGGCGGGCTGGGCAGCCGGCGCCGGAGCGGCTGGTGTTTACCCGCAAGCACCCGGCGCGGGATGCTGAGGTGCAGGCCAGCGAGGTGTTCGGGCAGCGGAAGCTGCTGAAGTGGACGGTGCCGGGGCTGGCGCACTTCGTGACGTTCTGGGGCTTCATCATTTTGATCTTCACGATCATCGAGGCCTACGGTGACCTGTTCTCCCGCGGGTTCGCGATCCCCGGGATCGGGCATTCGTTCGCGCTAGGTTTCCTGGAGGACCTGTTCGCGGTGCTGGTGCTGGCCGGGCTGATCACGTTCGCGGTGATCCGGCTGGTGAACAACCCGGACCGGGAGGGGCGCCGGTCTCGCTTCTACGGGTCGCATACGGGGGCGGCGTGGCTGGTGCTGGGCATGATCTTCCTGGTGATTGCCACGCTGCTGCTGTACCGGGGCGCGCAGATCAATACCGGGTATTTCCCTTACCCCCATGGTGC
>JBEKCN010000047.1:0-10012 GCA_050014855.1 Streptosporangiaceae bacterium
CGACCAGGCTCCCGGTCAGCTGAGCCAGCTCGGCGGCCGCCAGCCCGGTGAGCCGGCCCGGCCCCGAGCTCATGAACGTGAGCGACGTGATGCCGGAGGCGCCGGCGAGCACCGATTCGCGCACCACGAGGCCGCCGAAGGAGTGCCCGACCAGGTGGACGCCGAGTGCCGCGCCACCGTTGCCCGTCACGCGGCCCACTACGGCGTCGACGACGGCCGCGATGTCGAAGCCCAGCTCGGCGATCGTGTAGGCCTCTGGGTCATCCGGGCCGCATGTTTCGTACTGCCCGCGCAGGTCGAGCGCGAGGACCCGGCGGCGCGCCGCGGCCAGCTGCTGCAAAATGGCCAGGAAATCTTCCTTGCTCCCGGTGAAGCCGGGAACAAGAATGGCGGGCTGCAGCTCGCAGACCCCTGATCCGGGTATGGCCTCGAGCGCCGCGAAAGCCCCGCGGCTCGTCTCGATGACCGTCCGCCGGACGCCGTCAGGCAGTGTGAGGGACGTTGGTGTGCTCACCGTGGGAACCCTTACCGAGCACTGCTTATGCCCATGCTGGATAGACGTACGGGGAACGTCGCTGGTGCCATTGAATCACGCCGGCGGCACCGCGATGACATGCTGAAGCCGCCGCTGGCCGACCGTAGGGACCGGCGGGCCAGCGTGCGGCGTGGCTGCTCAGGACGCTGACTGGCCGCCCCGCGTCCGGCGCCGCCGGGCCCGCGGACTGCGCTCAGTCCCGTTCGCCGGCGCGGCGGAGGCGTTCTCGCGGGTTTCGCCGGGCGTCTGCGCCTCGGCGGCCGTGGTCTCCTGGCCGCCGCGGGTACGCCGGCGGGTCCGGGTACGCTCCCGCGGGGCCGCGGCGTTGTGCTCGCCGCCGTCGGCGCCACTGCGGTCGGCGCCGCCGCGCCCGGCTGCCTTGCGGCCCGTTGGGCTCGCGGCCGATCCGTGCCGCCGGCCGCGGCTCCGGCCAGCGAGGTCCGGGCCGCCGTGTGCTGCCTGCCGCCCGGTCTCGCCGATGTCCTCGACGTCCTCGGCGTCCAGTCCGGCCCTGCTCCGCATGGCCCGCGGCAGCATCCCGGACACGGACCGCGGGATACTCAGCTCCGTGTAGAGGTGGTCGGACGTGGAGTAGGTCTCGGCCGGCTCGGCCTGCGCCAGGCCCAGGGCCTGGTCGATGAGCTTCCAGCGCTGCATGTCGCGCCAGTCGACGAAGGTCACCGCGACCCCGTCTTTGCCCGCGCGGCCGGTCCGGCCGATGCGGTGCAGGTAGGCCTTCTCGTCGTCGGGGCACTCGTAGTTCACCACGTGGGTGACGTCCTCGACGTCGAGGCCGCGCGCAGCCACGTCGGTGGCCACCAGCACGTCGACCTTTCCGCTGCGGAAGGCCCGCAAGGCTCGTTCCCGCTGGCCCTGGCCCAGGTCACCGTGGACGGTGGCGACCGCGAAGCCCCGGGTGGCCAGTGCGCCCGCGACCTGGTCGGCCGCCCGTTTGGTCTGGCAGAACACCAAGGTCAGGCCGCGCCCGTCGGCCTGCAGCACGCGGGCCAGCACCTCGATCTTGTCCAGGTGGTGGGTCCGGAAGACGTGCTGCTCGGTGGTCGGGACCGGGGCGGGCGCGTCGATGGTCTCGGCGCGCACATGGGTCGGCCGGCGCAGATGCCGCCGGGCCAGCGTAACGACTTCGCCCGCCATCGTGGCCGAGAACATCATGGTCTGCCGCTCAGCCGGGGTGAGCTGCAGGATGCGTTCCACGTCCGGCAGGAAGCCGAGGTCGAGCATCTTGTCCGCCTCGTCCAGGACGAGGGTCCGCACTTCGCCCAGGCTCAGGTGCCGCTGGCCCACGAGATCCAGCAGCCTGCCGGGGGTGCTGACGACGACGTCGACACCCGCGTGGAGCGCCTCGATCTGCGGCTCGTAAGCGCGGCCACCATAGAGGGTCAGCACCCGGGTGCCCAGCCTCGAGCTTGCCATCCGCAGGTCGTCGGCGACCTGGATGGCCAGTTCCCGGGTGGGGACGACAACGAGCGCACGCGGGGCCTTGGGGCCGGCCTGCGGCTCGTCCTGGAGCCGCTGCAGCAGCGGGATACCGAAGCCAAGCGTCTTGCCGGAGCCGGTGCGCGCCTGGCCGATGATGTCGTGGCCGCCCAGCGCGATCGGCAGGGTCAGGGCCTGAATGGGAAAGGTGGTGTATATTCCTGCCGCCTCGAGGGCGGCGCAGATCGTGTCCGAGACGCCGAGTTCGCGGAACGGCACCGCGTGCACGGCGTCCGCCGGCCCGGTGCCTGCCTCCACGGCCGGGGCATCTTCCAGCAGGATCTCGCGGCCGGGGCTGTCAGTGGCGGGGGCCGGTTCTTCCGGCGCCCGCTGCCCGGTCAATGTTTCGCTGGTCAGGGGTTTCAGCCTCCATCAATACCCCCCGGCCCAGCCGCCCTCGAGCAGGCTAGGCAAAGGTCCGTCGTGTGCCACCACGGCGTTGACCGCGCGTGGTGCCTGTTGCGCATACGGGGGCGTATCCCACTGCCTGCGCCATATTCAGCGCGCTGCGGTCGCCGCATCCGTACTACGTACAACGCAAATAATAGCAGGCGGCTTCCCGGGTAAGCCCAGGGGCCGGAACGGGCCAGTTCGGCCCGGCCCGGTCAGGACCTGCACAGCCGGCCAGCACAGCCAGCCAGCAGCCGGCCAGAGGTTGCCGGCGGTCAGAGATTGCCGAAGCCGACTGGACGGCCCTCGGCACCGATGAACTCCACGTAGGCGATCTTGTCCGCCGGCACGAGCACCTTGCCGCCCTTTTCCACGTTCAGGGTGAAGACGCCGTCGCCGGCGATGGCGTCCTCCAGGTCCTGCTCGATCTGGCCGGCCGGGGTGCTGGTCACCACGGCCAGCTCGCGAGGCGCGGACTGGACTCCGATCCTGACTTCCACCGGGCTCCTTTGATCGGGAAGAGATGTGGTCAGTGATCGAGATTAGCGGTCTGCCGGCCTGCCGGTCCGGTCAGCCGTTAAGCGGCCAGCCGCTGATTCCCCGCCAGGCCAGCCGGGCCATCAGCTGCTCGGCCTCCTCCTGGGGGATCCAGCGGTCACTGCCAAGCCAGTACCGCGCGCTGACCTGTGCCGTCCCAACCATGCCCACCGCGAGCATGTGGGCGGCGTCCTCCGGGATGCGGGTGTCTTCCTTGATGAACTCGCTGATCATCCGCGCGCACTCCTGGACCGACCGGTCGAGCCGGACGCGGACCGCGGGCTCGTTGCTCAGGTCGGACTCGAAAACCAGCCGGAAGGCCCCGCCCGCCCCGGCCACGAAGCCGAAGTAGGCACCGAACGTCGCGGCCACGCGCTGCTTGTTGTCATCGGTGGAGCTGAGCGCATTACGCACGGTATCGATGAGGGCCTCCACGCTCTCGTCGAGCAGCGCGAGGTAGAGCTCCAGCTTGCTCGGGAAGTGCTGATAGAGCACGGGCTTACTGATCCCGGCCCGCTCCGCGATCTCGTCCATCGCGGCGGCGTGGTACCCCTGGGAGACGAAAACCTCCTGAGCCGCGCCGAGCAGCTGGCGGCGGCGAGCCTGCCGTGGCAGCCGCGTGCCGCGCGGCCGTGCGTCGGACGTTGCGGTCAACAGGGTCTCCGAGATCTTTGAGCCGGCCGCGGACTGTTTCTCCGCGTTCCCGGCCATGGTACGGCCAAGAAGGCCGGCCAGCCTAGTTCAGCGGTAGTCGTCCTCGTCGTCCTCGACCGCACGTTCCTGCTCCGCCGCGTCGGCTTCGTTCGCATCGAACGGTAGTTCCGGGCGCGGCTCGTCCGGCCCTTCGTCGGTCTCGACCACGTCGCGCTCCTGCTCCAACACGTCGTCCGACGGCTTTTCGATGTCCATCTCGCTCATCTCGCGGCTCTCCATATCTGTACCCGATGTGCGGGGCTGTGCGGCGGTCACGAGACCTTGCTGACCAGCTCTGCGATGGCCGGCTCAAGCGCCTCGCCCCAGGTGGGGAAGGCGTGCACCGTATCGGCCAGGATGGCCAGCGGGAGCCCGGCCCGGATAGCCAGGGTCACCTCGCTCATCCAGTCCGGCGCGTTCGGCCCGACCGCGGCGGCCCCTAGCAGCAGCCCCGATTCAGGATGAGCGTACAGCTCGACCCGTCCGGCGTCCTCGCCCGCCACCGTGGCCCGGGCCGTGTCCTGCAGGTTGGCGCCCGCGGTCAGCAGGGATATCCCCGCTTCGGCGGCGCCCTGCGGTGAGGCGCCCACCGCGAACACCGCCGGCATCGTGTACACGGCGCGCGGGATGGCGCGGTAGTCGGCCTCGCGGCGCTGGCCGAGGATGTTGGCGGCGACCACCCCCGCCTGGTACCTCGCGGTGTGCGTGTGGGTGCCGAGCCCGGTCACATCGCCCGCCGCCCACACCGCCGGCTGCTCCTGCTCGGGCTGGCCCACCCGGCAGGTGGCGTCCACCGGGATCGCGGTGCCGGGCTTGAGCTCCATGCCGAGCCTGTCCAGGCCGAGCCCGCTCAGCCGGGGACGCCGGCCGGTGGCCAGCAGCACGCGGTCCGCCTCGATCCGGGTCCCGTCCTCCAGCGTCAGCGCCAGCCCCTCGTCGGTGCGCTCGGCCTTGGCCGCGGCGGACCCGAGACGGACGTCGACGCCGGTCCGGCGCAGCGCCTCGGCCAGGATCTCCCCGGTGAAAGGCGCTTCGGCCGGCAGCAGGGAACTCTCGGTCTCCACCAGCGTCACCTGCGAGCCGAACGCCGCATAGATCTGGGCCAGCTCGCAGCCGGCGGAGCCGCCGCCCAGGACCACCAGCCGCCGCGGAAGATCCGGGCAGCTCAGAGCCTCGGCGCTGGTCCAGGCGGGGATATCGGCCAGACCCTCGATCGGCGGCGCGACCGGCTCACTGCCGGTACTGACGACCAGGTCGGTGTAGCCGAGCGAGACGGCCGCCCCGGCGATGTCGGCGGGCGCCACCTCGATGGTCCCGGGCTGGGTTACCTGCCCGGTACCGCGGAACAGCGTCACGCCGGCTTCGGTGAGCCGCCCGGCCATCGCCCTGTCGTCCAGGCCGCTCGCCGCCTCGTCCCGGCGGGCGACCGCGTTTTCCCAGGCTTCGCCCCGGCCGGCCGCCTCCAGCAGTGTCTTGGAGGGCAGGCACGCCAGGTAGGGGGATTCCCCTCCGACCAGCCCGGCTTCGACCAGCGCGACCGACCGCCCCGCCCGGGCGGCCTTGCCGGCTATGTGCACGCCCGCGGTCCCGCCACCGAGCACGACGACATCGAACTCGGCCATATGCTCACCTTCCATTCACCCCTGCCCCGGGCCGTACCCAGAGTGCGCAGGTCCGCTCATCATCTCAGCCTTCCCGCTGGCTTGCCGCTCTTTACTGCCCACTCCCGCTGGGTATTACTCGGGCCATGCAGAGTCTGTGGGCCGGCCCGATCGTGTGCGGCCAGTTCAGCATCCCGGTGCGGCTCTACCCCGCGACCGGGCAGCGGGACGTGGTCTTCCGCCAGGTGCACCGGGAGGACGGCGGCCGCGTCTCGTTCCGCCGGGTGTGCGAGGAGTGCGGCCGCGACGTGCCCTACGCCGACGTGGCCAAGGGCAGTGAGCGGCCGGACGGCGAGATCGTGATGCTGAGCGACGAGGACCTGGCCAGCCTGCCGCGGGAACGCGCTCGCCGGATCGACGTGCTGTCCTTCACCGCCGCCGGGCAGATCGACGCCATCCTCGCCGGCCGCAGCTACTACCTCGCGCCAGATGCGCCCGGCACCCGGGCCTACCTGGTGTTCCGCGAGGCCCTGGCGCGGGCCGGGAAGGTCGCGGTCGCGACCGTGACGCTGCGGCAGCGGGAGACGATGGCCGTGCTGCGGGCCCGGGGCCGCGTGCTCGTCCTGCAGACCCTGCTGTGGCCGGACGAGATCAGGACCGCCGATTTCCCCTTGCCGCCCGACAGTGCAGGACCGGACGGGCCGGCTGGGCCAGAGCTGGCCACGGCGGCCGGGCTCATCGACACGATGACGGCGGACTTCGCCCCGGCCGGGCACGGCGACCGCTACCGCACGGAGCTGGCCGGCCTGGTCGGCGCGAAGGCGGCCGGCCCGCCGCGTGAATGCTCCTGATACATAGGTGTACTAGGTGAACGCCAGGTTGTTTAACCTTAAGGGGCGGTAAACGCGGTCAACGCTAGGTTCACCCGGCGGGAGGCGGTACGTGGCAGAGCCCATTCCGGTGTGGCCGGGAGAGTTCGTCAGGCTCGACGACGGCGAGATCTTCGTGCGGACCGCCGCTCCGCCGGGAGCCAACACCGGCACGGGCGGCGACGAAGCGCCGGCCGTGTTCGTGCACGGGTTCGGCGGCTCGTCCACCAACTGGACCGACCTCATGCACCTGCTCAGCTCAGCAGGCGCCGCCGCGGGCCACGCCCTGTGGTGTGACGCGCTCGACCTGCCCGGCTTCGGGCAGTCCCTGCCCACCGAGGCGAGCTGCTCGGTCAGCGGCCAGGCGGCCACCGTCGCCGCCCTGATCGAGGCCCGCGGCCGCGGCCCGGTGCACCTGTTCGGCAACTCCCTGGGGGGTGCCGTGTGTATCCGGGTCGCCGCGACCCGCCCGGAGCTGGTCCGGACCCTCACCCTGATCGCCCCGGCCATGCCGGACCTGCTGGTCCGCCCGGCCACCGCCCGCTTCCCCGCTCTGTGCGTGCCCAAGTTCGGCGGCTGGCTGCTCAGCCGGGTCCAGAAGATGTCCCCGCAGGCCCGGGTGGAGGCCTCGATCGCGACGATCTATTACGACGGCTCCTGCGTGCACCCGGACCGCGTCGCCGGGGACATCGCCGAGATCGAGCGCCGGGACCAGCTCGGGTACGGCCCGGCGGTGCTGGTCCGCTGCGCGCGGTCCATCGTCGCCGAATACCTGCGCCGCGGCGCCACCTCGCTGTGGCGCGACGCCGCCCGGGTCAGTGCGCCCGCGCTGATCATCTACGGCAGCCACGACCGGATCGTGGACCCCCGGATGGCCGGGCGCGCGGCGCGCACGTTCCGCCGGGCTCGCGTCGTTGTGCTGCCCAGGACCGGTCACGTCGCCCAGATGGAGCGCCCGGCCGCCGTGGCGGCCGAGTTCCGCGGGTTGCTCGCCGGGAATGAGCCACTGCCCGTCCCGGTTGTGTAGGGAAGGCGCCCGGCAGGCGCCGCACGCCATAACGAGCCCATTGACTCTGGAGAGCACCGTGTCGTTGCCACCCCTGGTCTCACCGGCCGACGAGCTCTCCGTGGACGAGGTGAAGCGCTACTCCCGCCACCTCATCATCCCCGATGTGGGAATGACCGGGCAGAAGCGGCTGAAGAACGCCAAGGTGCTGGTGGTCGGCGCCGGCGGTCTCGGCTCGCCCGCTCTGCTCTACCTGGCCGCCGCAGGCGTCGGGACCCTCGGCATCGTCGACTTCGACGTAGTGGACGAGTCCAACCTGCAGCGCCAGATCATCCACGGAGTGTCGGACATCGGCCACCTCAAGGCGGAGTCCGCCCGAGACAGCATCCGCGAGATCAACCCGTACGTGAACGTGGTCCTGCACACCGAGCGCCTCGACTCCGACAACGCGATGGAAATCTTCGCGCCGTACGACCTGATCGTGGACGGCACGGACAATTTCGCCACCCGCTACCTGGTCAACGACGCCGCCGTGCTGCTCGGCAAGCCGTACGTGTGGGGGTCGATCTACCGCTTCGACGGCCAGGCCAGTGTGTTCTGGGCTGAGCACGGCCCGTGCTACCGCTGCCTGTACCCCGAGCCGCCGCCGCCCGGCATGGTGCCGTCCTGCGCCGAGGGCGGTGTCCTCGGCGTGCTGTGCGCGTCGATCGGCTCCATCCAGGTCAACGAGGCCATCAAGGTCATCACCGGGATCGGCGAGCCGCTGGTCGGCCGGCTGATGATCTACGACGCCCTGGAGATGAGCTACCGCACCGTCCAGGTCCGCAAGGACCCTGAGTGCCCGGTCTGCGGGAAGAACCCCACGATCACCGAGCTGATCGACTACGAAGCGTTCTGCGGCGCGGTCTCCGAGGAGGCCCAGGAGGCGGCGCAGGGCTCGACGATCACCGCGCGCGACCTGAAGAACATGATGGACACCGGCGAGAACATCTACGTGGTGGACGTCCGCGAGCCGAACGAGTACGAGATCGTGTCCATCCCGGGTGCGACGCTGATCCCCAAGGGCGAGTTCATCTCCGGCGCCGCGCTGGAGAGGCTGCCGCAGGACAAGCGGATCGTGCTGCACTGCAAGAGCGGGGCGCGCAGCGCCGAGG
Source organism: Streptosporangiaceae bacterium (assembly GCA_050014855.1). Lineage (GTDB taxonomy): Bacteria > Actinomycetota > Actinomycetes > Streptosporangiales > Streptosporangiaceae > Bog-532. The sequence continues at coordinate 8,283 of JBEKCN010000047.1, forward strand.
CGCTGGCCATCGCGAAGGACGCCGGCTTCTCCGACGCGGTGCACGTCGGCGGCGGTGTGCTGGCCTGGGTCAGGCAGATCGACCCGAGCCTGCCGACCTACTGACGCCGACTTACTGACGCGGCCACGATCGGCCCGAAAGTGCCGTCAGTCCGCCCGGGCCAGGCCGTACCATTCCCTTGTGCCGAACGAGCCCGATTCGTGGATTGACGAGCGCTCGCGGCGCCATTCCAGCAACGCCCGTCATGGCAGCACCGCCGCGCTGACCGCCGCCATATTCGGCGGGCTCGGCCTGGTCGTCTCGCTCGCCGGGCTGACCTCATCGCTGCTGCCCCGGCACTTCAGCGCCGCCCAGCAGCGGCAGATCATGGCCTGGGAAGTCAGCAAGCGCTGGCGGTCCCTGCCCGCCGGCGACATCTTCGCCCCGTCCGTCCAATACGAACTGCCCGCCGCTACGGTCGATGACCTGACCGGCGTCGGTCTGCAGGCCGCGCGGGTGGGCATTGCGCCGCAGTCCTCCTGCGCCGCAGCCACCGACACGGCCGCAGCCCGCGTGCTGGACGCCCACGGCTGCCTGGCGCTGCTGCGGGCCACCTACACCGACCAGTCCGCCACCTATGTGCTGACCGTCGGGGTCGCGGTCCTGCCCAGCGCGGCACAGGCGGCGGCGGCACAGGCGGCGATCACGGCGGCAGGGGCCGGCCGGCAGGACCCGGGAGTCCAGGCAATGGCGTTCGGCGGCACCCCAGCAGGCTCCTTCGTTGCCGTGCAGCGCCAGATCACCCAGAGCTTCGTGGCCGGTCCCTACATCGTGATGTACACCGCCGGGTACGCCGACGGCCGCCCGCGGGTCCCGATCGGCGAGGACAGCTACGCCGAGAGCGAGATGACCAGCGCGGCCCGGGGCGTCGCCGAGACCGTAGCCGGGACCCTGGCCGCCCCGCCCCCGGCGCCGTCCTGCCCCGGGAGCCCCGGATGCTGAGGCTGCGCGGGCGGGCCGCCCTCGGCCTGGCCGCCACCTGCGCGGCGACGCTGGCCGGCCTGGGCGTGACCGCGTCCCCGGCGTCGGCCGACAGCGTCCGGGACGGCCAGCAGCAGGTCCTCGACATGCTGGATGTCCCGGCGGCCTGGAACGTGACCCACGGCCAGGGCGTCACCGTGGCCGTCCTGGACAGCGGGGTCGACCCGAAGGTGTCCGACCTGGCCGGCTCGGTCATCACCGGCCCGGACCTGACCGGGGTCAGCACCCCGCCCAGCAACCCCGACTGGGGCCAGCACGGCACCTGGATGGCGTCGATCATCGCCGGCCACGGCCACGGGCTCGACTCCGGTGACGGCATCATCGGCGTCGCTCCCGAGGCGAAGATTCTTTCCGTCCGGGTCATCCCGGACCGGAACGACCCCGGCTACGGCGCGTACGAGCGCGAGCAGGAAGATCGCGTCCAGGATTCACTGGCCGAGGGCATCCGGTACGCCGTGGACCACGGCGCGGATGTCATCAGCATGTCGATCGGCTACAGCTCGCCCAGCGCCGCGGTCCGGTCCGCCCTGCAGTACGCCTATGGGCACGGCGTCGCCGTGGTGGCCTCCTCCGGCAACTCCGGTGACACCTCTTCCGCCAGCCAGCACGGCTACGCGCCGCTCAAGTTCCCGGCCGACTACCCCGGCGTGATCGGCGTCGCCGCGGTGAACGCCAGCGGCAGCGTGGCCGGGTTCTCCAGCGACAACCTG
>JBEKCN010000048.1:0-9965 GCA_050014855.1 Streptosporangiaceae bacterium
TCTCCGGCGTCCAGCCGGTGCGCGTTCTCCTGGGCCGGGCCGCTACGCCGGGACCGGGATCGCGAACGTCCGGCCGTCCGTGGCCCGGGCGCTCAGCCAGTCCTGCGAGATCAGCGCGGCCAGGGTGGCCAGCGCCCAGACGGTGACAGGATCGGTGTGCGGCGGCTCCAGCAGCCGCTCCGCCGCGGGCCGGCTGACGATGGCGAACAGGCCGCCTGGCGACCCGGTGTCGAGCACGTAGGCCCGCAGAAAGCGGGCCACCTCGTCCCCGTATCCGCGCCGCCAGTCAAAGCGTGACCGCTGGCTGGGCGCGGCCGGGACGGCCGGGGCCGGGGCGAGGGCCGGGCCGGACTTCCAGCGGTCCCCGGCGAGCGGAATGTCCAGCAGCGCGGAGTACAGCGCGCCGGTCGCGGCCCGGATCAGACGGTCGTCCAGCCGCTCGGACAGCGGGGCGGTCCTCGCCGCGTGCACCACCGCGCCGTCGAAGAACGGCTGCGCCATGACCGAGCGGATCGCGTACGCCTGACGCGCGGCGGCCGACCACCGTCCGGCCCGGTTGACCAGGTAAAAGTCGTCTAGGGCGGGCTGCGGGTGAGCGGCCACGGCGGCGCCCCACGGGGCCAGGCTGGCCACGTACGCGGTCCGACAGCGGGTCCGAAGCAGCGGGACCCGGCGCATGGTGAGGCGGCGCAGCAGCTCGGCCGAGCCCGCGGCCCGGCGTGCGGCCGAGCCCGGGATGAGCTTGGCGTAACCGCCGCGCAGCAGTTCGCCGCCGTGCCCGCCGATCGCGATCGCCGCCGCGGCCGGGTCCGGGTCCGGCCGGCCCACGTTCTCGAACGCGGACAGCATCCCGTCCGCGACCAGCACCGTGGCGCGGAGCCGCGCCAGCACGTCGACCTCCTGGACGGCGGGCGCGTCCCCGTCCCCGGCCGTCTTGGGTTCTGCCACCTCGTGCGGCAGGCCCAGTTCCCGGGCGACCTGCGCCGCAAGGACCACGTCCGGGTGATCCGGGAAGCCGTAGGTCCTGGCCCGGGCCGGCACGCCTGCCGTCGCGAGTGCGGCGGCGATCAGGCGGCTGTCCTTGCCGCCGGTCAGGCTCAGCTCGACCGGCGCGGACGCGTCCCGCAGCGGCGTGACGGCGGCCACGAGGGCCCTTGCGACCCGGCCGCCGGAGTCTCCCGCCCCAGAGCCCTCCGCGTCTGGGCCGCCCGAGCTCGCCGCCCCTGGGCTGCCAGCCCCTGGGGCGCCTGCGCCTGAGCCTGCCAGGCCTGGGCCGGCCCGCGCGGGGCCGCGCAGCCGGGCCCGCTCGGTCTCGGTGACCTGCCCGGCGACGGCGCGGCACGAGGTGGCCGGCCCCAGCGCGCGTACCCCGGTGAAGGGCGTCACCGCCCCCAGCGGATACCCCGGCCCGAGCAGGCCCGCGTACAGCAGGGGATCGGCGTCCCCCAGCCGCCCGGCGACGGCCGCCGCCCACGTGGCCCGGTCGCAGATGATCGCCGCCCGCCCGGCGCGGGCCATGAAGACGGGATCGACGCGGGTGATCGAGGTATGTGCGAACACCGTCCCGGCGGCCTCGTCGGACACCCAGATCGTCCCGGCAAAGCTCGCCGCCCCCGCGGCGGTGTATCCGGATACACCTGGGGGCTGACCGGGCGTCCGGGCGGCCTGGGGCGAAAGGCTCGAGGTTCCGCCCGGCGCAGGGGGGCCATCGCCCCACCTGATCACCGCCGCCAGCCCGCTCTCCGCACGCCAGACCACGCGCGCCGGGCCCGGGATGGGCATGACCCGCGGGTCGGTGCCGCAGGCGCGCTGGGTCAGGTCCGCGCAGGCGGCGGGGTCCGGCGCGCTGACGGCCAGGGTGAAGTACATGCCGGGCGGCCCGCGGTCAGGGCGCGCCGGGCAGCGAGTAGCGCTGCACCTTGGTCGCGGGCGTCAGGTTCTCGGTCAGCAGCCGGTACCAGGTGCCGAACACCTTGCGCGACTCGAACTCCGCCACGCCCTGCGCCTTGGCCAGCGCCCCCGCCTCGCGCCACTGCTCCTCGGTCTGGATGGCGGCGATCGCCGCCGCCATCTGCTGCGGGGTCTCGTGGATCCAGCGGGCGTCGTAGACGGTCTCGGCGCCCGGCCAGTGCCGGATCACCGGGACCGCCCCGGAGACCATGCCTTCGGCCGGTGCGACGTGGAAGCTCTCGTCGTCGCTGGTCGACAGCACGAAGCCGACCCGCCGCAGCCAGGCGGGCACGTCCGGGCCGGCCTCGTCGAACACGACGGCGCCGCGCAGCAGCGGGGACCGCTGGATGCGGTGCAGCGCCGCCGCGTAGTGCCCGCGCTCTTCGGGTTTCTGCCAGATCCACCAGTGGTCCCACGGCATGCCGGACTTGACGTAGAGCATGTACCGCTCGTCGTCCCGGCGCAGTTCCTCCAGCACATCCAGGGCCAGGTCGACCCGCTTGCGCGACGGCACGATGCCCACCAGGCCGAGGTTGAACCGGGCGCCGTCCAGCTTGGGCCGGTCGAGCTGCCCGGCCTCGACCGTGTTAGGCAAGGCCACGATCTTACGGGTCGGCCAGCCGGTCCTCTCGGCGGTCAGCTCGGCGTAGTACTTGTCCACCGTGACCACCTGGTCCACGGCCCTGATCTTGACCCGGTACGGGTACCGGGCGTACAGCTCGAAGCGGTGCAGCCGGACGATGAGCCGCGATCCAGGCCGCTTGTTCTCGCTGTACCAGATGGCGTTGGGCCCGCACCACTCGCAGATCACCACGTCGGCCCAGCGGGAGATCTCCTCACTGGCTGCCTCGTCGTGCTCGCCGAGCGATGGCCAGTGGTCGAGGCGCAGCTCCAGCCCGGGCTGCTGGCGCAGGTAGTCCAGCAGCGGGGTGAAGAACTTCAGGTCGTGCCCCGCCACCGCCACCTTGAGCGTGGCCGCGCCGGGCGAGGCCTCGACCCGGGGCAGCGCGTCACTCAGGTAGCGGCGGATCCGGCCGACCGCCTTGTCCAGGGTGTACTCCGCGGCGGCGGCGGAGGTGCGGCTGGCCGCCACTTTCATGATGGCCGGGTCAGCGGCGGCGGTCTCGGCGATGGCCACCACGTCGCGCAGATCCCGCGCGAACATCGGGTAGTCGGCTCCGAGCAGCGCCTCATGCATCGGCGTCCGGTTCAGGATCACCGGCAGCCCCAGCATGCCGAACTCCAGGACCTTCGTCGACAGTTCCAGGCTGGCGTCCAGGCTGGGATGCCGCCAGCCCAGGCCGATGTCGCAGGCGGCCGCGATGCGCATGGCATCCTCGCGGGAATGGCCGCCGCGCCACACCACCCCGGTGGCGGGCACGGCCTGCGGCGCGTCGTCCGGGCCGCCCGTGCCGGGCGCGGGCGGCTCGCCCAGCGCGGCCCGCATCCGGCGGTGGTACCCCGGGTCGTCGGGGTCGTTATGGATCTTGTCGCCGACCATGTGCAGCTCGGCCCGGACGCCGCGCTCGGCCAGCAGCCCGGGCAGCTGCGTCATCTCGTAGGTGTTCCAGCGCGGCGCGAACTTGCCGGTGTAAACGAGGCGGAGTACCCCCTCGGGCTCCCGCGGCGCGCCGGCCCGTGCGCCGGTGAGCTCCGGCGGCGGCGGGACGACCGGCGGGAACAGCACGCACTTGCCGCACGCCGCGGCCACGCTGCCTTCCAGGAAGCAGCGAAGCTCCTCGGTCTGGCACAGCACGTACTGGGACGCGTCCGCCACATCCGCCAGCCAGCGGACCGCCTCGGTGGTCATCGCCGGGATCGACTGCGGGATGTCGGTCAGGTAGGTCCACAGCCGGCCGCGGAAGTGGTTGTCCTGCACCACCTGGTCGACCAGCCGGCGGCCGCGCAGCACCACGATGTCGTGCCGGTGCTCCGCGTCCACCGCGGTCAGCACCTGCGACGCCTGCCCGGGGGTGAGCCCGTTGGCCCCGATCGGCTCCAGCAGCTGCTCCTCGGCCGGCCGCCGGATCGTGACGCCCGGCTCACCCTGCAGCGGGGCGAGCAGCCGGTCGGTCTGCACCGGCGCCTTCACCACCAGCGTCACCGCGCACCCGGCCCGGGCCAGGGCCAGGACCATCGACTGCACCCAGATCGCGGACCCGTCGATCAGGTTCAGGTTGACGTCGCCGTACACCAGGGCCGAGCGTGACCTGGCCGCAGCGGCCTCGCCATCCCCCGGGGCCTGGCCGGCGGCCTGGCCGTGGCCCGGGGCCCGGGCGTCACTGGGCGGCGGGAGCTCTGGCCCTGATTCGGCCAGCGGTCCGGACATTGCGGTGCCTTCCTCGTCGGTTCGTCGGGTCACGCGGCGGGCTGCCCTGGGAGGGCGATCGCGAACAGCCGCAGGCCGCGCCGGGCCCAGGTCGACCGGGGCGGCGCGCCCTCCCGCAGCAGCCCGGTCCGGGCCACGACTGGATCGACCGCGTCGGTGAACACGTAGTCCAGCCCGGGGGCGTAGCCGACCGCATCGGCCCGGGAGCATTCCAGCGCGCACATCAGCTCCAGCAAGGCCGACGGGGAATATGCGAGCTGAGGATCCCATTCGGCCGCCCAGGGTGAGACGGCGGCGCGGGCCGCGGCGGCCAGGCCCGTGCCGCTGACCACGCCGGTGATGATGCCGGCCACGCTGAGCGGGCCGAGAGCCGCGCCGATCTGGTCGCGTGGGGCGGTCTCCGCCGCCGCGTTCTGCGGGCCGGCTGGTGCGTTCTGCGGGCCGGCCGCTGCGTTCTGCGGGCCGGCTGCCGCCAGTTCGCCCTCCAGCCAGACAAGCACCTCGTGCGGGCGCAGCCGCTGGCCCAGTACCTGCCCGGCCAGCTGCGCGGCGCTGGCGGCGTCCCGGACCCCGGCCAGCACGGCGACCCGGCGGCCCGGCACCGGCCGGGACGGCAGGCCCACCTGCCGGCCGAGCGCGGCGAGCCGGGCCGGGATGGCCTGCGTCTCGAACAGCTCGTGCAGGGTTGCCTTGACCTCGGTCATGCTGCGCGGTCCCGCGCTCGTGGCGGCCGCGATCTGCCGGGCGGCCTGCTCCGGGGAGCCGACGGCGGTGGCGCCGCTGATGTCGGCGTCCTCGGTCACCGGCCCGACCACCCGGGCCCCGCAGGCGAGCTGCTCGCGCGCCTGAGCCGCGGTGGCGGCCAGGAACACCGAATGCTCGCGGTACAGGGCGGGCGCCGCGCGCCAGGAGGGCGCGCCGATAACCCGCACCGGCACGGCCCCGTCCGCCGCCCCGCTGGTCAGCTCGTCCAGCAGGCGCTTGGTGGCCGGACCCTCGCGCGGATCCCGCTGCCCGGCGTACACCGGGGCCGCCTGCCGCGCCGATGGCAGGTCGACCGGATTGAACCGGGCCAGCTGGACGCCCAGGTCGCCGTCGGCGACCGCGTCGCACGCTTCGCCCAGCCAGTCCAGGTACGGCAGCAGATAGGAGGGCGCATTGCGAAGGAAGATCACCGGTTTTCCCAGCGCGCGGGCCAGGTCGATCAGATCGGCGAGCCGCCGCCCCCGGTCCGCGGCGGCCGGGTCACCCGCGTGCGCCCAGGCGCCGCCGGGCAGCAGCGCCGCAGCCTCGATAAGCACCAGGTCCGCGCCCGACCCCTCCAGTACGAACGCCGCGTCGTGCGGCAGCAGCTGCTCCGTGGTCGCGTCCGGGGCCAGTGCCGCGCAGCTCGCGTCGGTCAGCACGCCGGCCACTACCAGGCCGTCGGCTGTGTCCTGGCCCTCGCTGCCGGGGCCGGCCGCGGCGGCCCAGGCCAGGCCAGGCACCGTGTAGGCGGCCAGGAACCGGTCGCCCGCCGCCCCGGCCCCCGCGTCGAGCAGGATGCGGGCCCAGCGCTCCTCGTCGGCGGACCGGAACCCGCCGGCGGGGATCCCCGCGGCCTGCCCGGCCCGCCGCTCCCGCCACATCCGGTACAGGTTCCTGGGCAGCCGCGGGCCGCCGATCCACGGCCGCTTGGCCGCGGCGACGATGGCCTGGCCGAGCTCCATAGTGGCCGAGCGCTTGACCGACATGAGCTGCGACTCGGCCGTGGCGAGCTGCCGGTGCGTGTCACGCAGCGCGCGGGCCAGCCGGTCCCGCTCCGCGGCCAGGGCGATGGCCGCCGCGGCGGTGCCGGGATTCGCGGCCACGGCGGCGGCGGCCTCGCCGGGATCCGGCTCGGCGGCCGCGTAGACGGTCAGCGCCAGGTCGGCGCCCTCAGGGTTGTCCGTCATGGTTGGTTCGGTGCTCTCCTCACCCGTCGCGGGCCAGCCAGTCCGTAATGATCCGCCCGATACGCACGCCCGCGTGGCCGTCCCACAGGGGCGGTAGCTCGCCGGTGTACGGCCCGTCGTCGCACGCTTTCAGCACGGCCGAGGCCAGTTCGGCGGACGTGATGAGCCTATTGCTGCCGCTGGTGATGGTAACGGGCCGTTCCGTATTCGGGCGCACGGTCAGGCACGGTACGCGCAGCAGCGTGGTCTCCTCCTGCACCCCGCCGGAGTCGGTAGCCACCGCGGCCGCGCCGCGGACCAGGCCCATGAACTCCAGGTAGCCCAGCGGCGGGCAGGCGTGGATGCCCGGGTGCGAGCTGAGCCCGGCCGCCTCCAGCACGGCCCGGCCGCGCGGGTGCACGGGGATGATCACGTCGATGACGGCGGCGATCTCGTGCAGCGCCCGGACCAGGCCGGCCGCGATCTGCGGGTCGTCCACATTGGACGGGCGGTGCAGCGTGGCGACCACGTACCGCTCCGGCAGCCCGAGCGTGGCGCGGACCGCGGCGGTGTCGAACCGGGCCAGGTTGGCCATCAGCGTGTCGATCATCGGGTTGCCGACCAGGTAGATGGACCCGACCGGGCGGCCCTCGTTGGCCAGGTAGCCCACCGCCTCGGGGGAGGTCGCGAACATCAGGCTGGATATCTGGTCGGTGAGCCGGCGGTTGATCTCCTCCGGCATCGTCTCGTCGAAACTGCGCAGGCCGGCCTCGACGTGCGCGATGGGGATCTGAAGCTTGGCGGCCACCAGCGCGGCGGCCACGCTGGAGTTCACGTCGCCGTACACCACGACCAGGCCCGGCCGGTAATCCGCGAAGTCCTGCTCGAGCCCGATCATCGCCGCCGCCGTCTGCTGGGCGTGGCTGCCCGAGCCGACGCCCAGGTTCACGTCCGGCTCGGGTAGGCCGAGCTGGACGAAGAACACCTCGGACAGGCGCTCGTCGTAGTGCTGGCCGGTGTGCACGACCCGCTGCCGGTGCCCCAGCGCCGCGAGCGCGCGGATCACCGGCGCCGCCTTGACGAAGTTGGGGCGTGCGCCGAGCACGTGCGTGATGGGTGCGAGCATCGCCTTCCCTCAGATCCGGTGTGTGCTGTGGGTCCGGTATGTTCTGGGCCGAACGCGGCTGATCGGATCCCCGATCAGAGCACCGGCCGGTCCTGGTGTCCTTCATTGTGCGGGCACGTAGGGGCGCAGCGCTGCACCCACGCCGCCGGCCTGGTCGGTGCGGCGCACTATCATTCGCCGACGTGACGTCGCGTTCCTCCCAGCCCGCCAGCCCGGCGGGCCCCCCAGGCCGTTCTGGTGCCCCGTCCCGCTGGTCTCCCGCGGCCTGGCGCGTGTCGCCGCGGGTGTTCATCCTCGCGACGTCCGTCATGTCGCGGCACGTTACCGCCGATCCGGTGCGCTCCCTGCTGCTCGGATGGCGCGTGCTACCCCGCAGGCTACGCCCCTGGCTGCGGTGCGCGGGTGCCTACGGCCGAGCCACCGTGGTGTGGGGATCGGGCGACCGCGCGGCCGCGCTGAGCCTGCTGGCCACGTCGCCGCGGCGGCTCGCCACCTTCGCGCTGGCCGTGGACCGGCCGGACGTCGCGCGGTCCGCGCTGGACCGGATGCCCGCCGCGGAACCGGCCCGGGCCGTCCTGCTCGCCCGGCTGGCCGTCCGCGAGGGCCGGCTGCGGGACGGCGTGGCGGCCCTCGACGGCGTGCCCGGCCGCAAGGCGGCCCGGCTGCGCGCCGCGGCCGCGGGGGAGCTGTACGTGCTGACCGACGGGATCCCGCCCGGTGAGCGCCCCGCACACCCCATCGCGCCTGGCCCCGGAGCCGTGAGCGTCCCGGGCCGGGTGTTGCACCTGGTCACCGACGCGCTGCCGACTACGAACGCCGGGTACACGGTCCGCACTCAGCGGATCGCGGTGGCCCAGCGGGAGGCGGGTCTCGACCCGCACGTGGTGACCAAGGCCGGCTTCCCGGTGGCCCAGGGCCACCCGGACGGGCGCCGGGTAGCCAACCTGGACGGCGTGCCCTACCACCGCCTGCTGCCCTACCGCCTGCCGCCCCGGGCCGATGCCGCGGCCGCCCTCGGCCACGACCTGGCCGCCCGGCTGACCGGCAGGCTCCGGCCCGCGGTGCTGCACGCCGCCAGTAACCACCTGAACGGCCAGCTCGCGCTGGCCCTGCGGGAGGACTTCGGCCTCCCGGTGATCTACGAGGTGCGCGGCTTCTGGGAGGAAACCTGGCTGTCCCGGCACGGGGTCGATCCGGGCCTGGCCGCGCAGCCGGTGACCACGAGTACCCCGTCCCGTTCAGTTCCATCCCCGGCCGGCGCGGCGCGGCCGGCCAGGGAGACGGTGGTGCCCGCCCGGCTGCTCGCGGCCGACCTCGCCGCCAGCGACTTCTACCTGCTCAGCCGGGAGGCCGAAACCCGCTGCATGACCGAAGCCGACCTGGTCGTCACGCTGGGTGAGGTCATGCGGGCGGAGATCGTGGCCCGGGGCGTCGACCCCGGCAAGGTCATTGTTGTGCCGAACGCGGTGCCTGCGGAGTTCCTGGAGCCGCTGCCCGACGGCGGGCCGCTGCGCGAGACGCTCGGCATCCGGCCCGGCGAGCTGGTCGTCGGGCTGGTCTCCAACCTGGTGGCCTACGAAGGCGTGGGCACGCTGCTGGAAGCCGCCGCCGAGCTGCGCCGCCGCGGCCAGCCGGTCCGGCCGCTGATCGTCGGGGATGGTGCCGAACGGGCCGCCCTGCAGCGGCTCGCCGGGCAACTGGGCCTGGCCGGCACCGCCATCTTCACCGGCCGGGTCCCGATGGCCGAGGTGCGCCGCTACCACGCCGTGCTCGACCTGTTCGTCGTGCCCCGCACCACCGACCGGGTCTGCCAGCTCGTCACCCCGCTGAAGCCGGTGGAGGCCATGGCCAGCGGGCTGACCGTGGTGGCCAGCGATGTGGGCGCGCTACGGGAAGTCATCCGGCCGGAGGTAACGGGAGCGCTGGCAACTTCCGGTGATCCGGTGTCCTTTGCCGATATTATGGAACCGCTGCTCTACAGTTCTGATATCCGGCGCAAACTGGGGGCAAATGCGCGGGAGTGGGTGGCCAGGGACCGGACCTGGGCGCACAATGCGGCGATTTACCGGGCAGCCTACGAACGTCTCGGCGCCGTCTGACATCACACTTTCAGGGGAAGGACGCCGTGGATGCAGTGTGACCTGCTGGTGATTGGGCTCGGCTACGTGGGTCTCCCGCTGGTGCGGGAAGCGACGAACGTCGGGATGAAGGTTGTCGGGTTCGACATCGGCCAGGGCGTCGTGGACAACCTCAACAGCGGCCGATCGCACGTGGACGACATCTCCGACGAGGACGTGGCGCGGATGGTCGCGCGCGGGTTCCGCGCCACCACCGACGAGTCCGAGGTGGGCGAGCCGGGCACCATCGTGATCTGCGTGCCTACCCCGCTGTCGGAGGCGGACGGCCCCGACCTGACGGCGGTGCGGGCCGCCTCGGAGACCGCCGGGCGGCTGCTGAGCCGCGGCATGCTCGTGGTGCTCGAATCGACCACCTACCCGGGCACCACCGACGAGCTGGTCCGGCCCATCCTGGAGAAGGCGTCCGGGCTGAGCGCCGAAGTCGACTTTCACCTGGCTTTCTCGCCAGAGCGGATCGACCCGGGCAACCCCGTCTACGGCCTGCGGAACACCCCCAAGGTCGTGGGCGG
>JBEKCN010000049.1:0-9955 GCA_050014855.1 Streptosporangiaceae bacterium
GTGATCGCCCTGAGCAGGTCCGGAAACTGGTCAGTATTCATGTCGCTCAAACAGAAATGCCCCATGTCGTCGTATGCGTGTTGGACAATGCCGGGATACACGTCCAGAAGGATGCCGACAGACCGGCGGATCGACTCCCCGTCGTCAGAAGAGTGGAACAAGTGGAATTCCCCAATCCGCAGTGCCAGAGCTGGATCGAAGGTGAAATCGAAAAAGTCCGTTGAGATGGTGTGTTCCGGGTCGAGCCACGGCGCGACCAACACGAGTTTGCCGACTTGCACCAGTGGATGCTCGGAAAGCCACCGGACGAGAAACCCGCCCCCGCAGCTGTGGCCCACCAGGATCATCGGCTCGTCATCGAGATGCCGCTCGAATTCGGTCCGCCAGCCGTCGTAATCGGCCAGGTACGGGCGCACGACCTCGGGCGTCTGCACATCGTGGCCGTTGATGAGCAGTTGCTTCTGGAGCCAGGGAATCCAGTGACTATTTGACGCCGACGGAAATCGGTCGCTGAAGTACTCGTCGGCGCCGACGCGGCCATGGAGGATCACAACGCGGGCCACGGCGACGATCCTAGCGAATTGCCAGGCTTCGTCGCCGGTACGCACTGCGGGCATCACACCTCGGCACTGGCTGCACAGGCTCTGTCTAACTGCGCAAAGAATCACGTGATCCGGTGGGAACAGCCTTATCTGCGGCGGAAGCCGCCGATGCTGTCAGGACGCTCGGGCCGGAGGGCAGCCCGCAGCGCGAGGTCTGGCGCCTATTTCGCGGTATTTGATGGCAAGATGGATCCGTGAGGGTCCTGATCACCAGCTCGCGCATGCCGTTCGCCCTCGGTATGGTGCGCAAGCTCGCCGCCGAGGGCCATGCGATCTACGCCGCCGACGACTACTCGCTGTCGTCGGGGAACCACTCGAAGTACCTGGCGGCGCACTTTGTCTACCCCTCGCCGCACCGCGACACGGCGGGCTTCCTCCTCGAGCTCGAGCGCATCGTCCGGGAGTACGAGATCGACGTGATCGTGCCGACCTTCGAAGAGACCTTCTATATCTCGACGCAGATCGAGCGGCTGAGCCGCTTCACCAAGGTCTTCACATCGCCCTTCTCCGCGCTGGCCCGTCTCCACGATAAGGGTGCATTCGCGAGACTGGTCACCAAGCTGGGGCTTCCGGTCCCCGAGACGGCCGTGGTGACCAACCACGACGAGATGCGCGAGGCCACCGGTCGCCTCGGAAAGTACTTCGCCCGCGCCGCCTTCTCGCGCGGCGGGATCAGCTGTCTGACCAACACTGGCCCGCTGGCCGGCTGGCTGGACATGGACGAGGTCCACCCCACGCCAGCATCACCCTGGCTGGTACAACCGTTCGTGGAGGGCGAGACGGCCTGCACCTACAGCACGGCCCACGGAGGGCGGGTGAGCTCCCACCTGATGTACCGCATCCCCCGGCAGCGGAAGCACAGCACTGGTATCCAGTTCGAGGCGATCGACGCCGCCAAGTCACTGAAGCTGATCGAGCCGATCGTGGCCGAGCTGGGCTACACGGGCCAGATCTCCTTCGACTTCCTGGTTACCGACGACGGCCTCACCTTCGTGGAGTGCAACCCGCGCGCCACCGATGGCCTGCTGCTGATGCCTCGGGAAGAGCTGGCGGCGGGGCTGCTCGCCCCGCGGGCCGAGACGTTCGTGCTCGAGCCCGGCGGCCACGTGCAGCTCGACCTCGCCGTGCTGGCCGACGGCTTCGCCGATCACCTGCACCGCCTGCCCGAGTCGATCGGCGACCTCGCTCAGGTCCGGGACGCAGGCAGCGGCTGGCATGACCCGCTGCCCACGCTGTACTCGGTGCTGGCCATGTGCCACTCAGCCGGGCAGAGCTTCCGCGAGCACACTGGCCACGTCGCCGCCATGATCGGTGACATGAACTGGGACGGCGAGCCCATCGACGGAATGTCGGAGGACGACGCAACGCTGCTCACCAGCCTGCGCCCTCAGCCGGGCGGGTCACCGTAACCCGTTTGCCATACGAACTCTCTACCGACCCCGCCTACAGGAAGCCGTTCGCTCACCGGCCCAGTCTCAGCGATCAGCATCCCCCCGGAAGTCCCGGCAGGGCAAACGCGACCTGCTACGGCACTAGATGAAGGGACCCTGCGGCTCCCCCTCGGGAATGAGGACCATTCACGTATCAGCCCCAGATACCGCTCGCGCGGCGCCGTACCGGCGTGAAAATAGCGGTGGTACCGCCCGTGACGTCGTTTTTCCTCTGGTGCGGTGGAGGCCGCGTATCAGCCTGACGCCGGGAACCGGTCACCCAAGGGGCCGTTCAATGTTGCGCTCGAGCACGCGGGTCAGTTTCTTCCGCTCGCCCCCGGTTCCCCGGGCGGTACCACTTCGCAGGCTAACAGCCCAGTCCAGGAGAGGTGGGACGCGTGGAAGAGGTGACCGACGAGCCGCTGTACCGGGACCGGGTGTGCGGCATCGACATCGGCAAGGCCGGGATGGCCGCCACCATCCGGGTGCCCTCGGATAAGGACCCGGCGCGGCGGGCGGCCGAGACCCGCAGCTTCGGCACCACCAGGCGCGAGGTGCTGGCACTGGCGGACTGGCTGCGGTGCTGGCAGGTGCCCGCAGTGGTGATGGAGGCGAGCGGCGACTACTGGAAGGGCCCGTTCTACCGGCTGGAGGCCGAGGGGTTCGAGTGCGTGCTGGCCGACGCGAAGCAGGTCAAGAACCTGCCCGGCCGCCCCAAGCACGACCCGGGTGACTCGCGGTGGCTGGCAGCCTGCCTTGAGCGCGGCGCGGTCACCTCCTGCTTCGTGGCCACCCCCGAGTTCCGGATCATCCGGCTGCACACCCGCTACCGCCGCGACCTGACCGAAGAACGCACCCGGGAGAAGCAGCGGGCAGAAAAGCTGCTCGAATCAGCGGCGATCAAGCTGTCCTCCGTGGTCACCGACCTGCACGGGGTCACCGGCCGGGACATCATGGACCACCTCATCGCCGGGGAACGCAGCCCCAAGGTGCTGGCCCAGCTGGCCCGGGCCCGCGCCCGCCGCAAGATCAGCGAGCTGGAAGAAGCCCTCGAAGGCGCGGAGTTCTTCACCGCAGAGCACGCCGCGCTGCTGGCCGCCATGCTGGCCCGCATCGACCGGGTCAACGCCGAGATCGCCCGGCTATCGGAGGTGATCGAGACTCTGCTGGAACCTTATGAGGAGCAGCTGCAGCAGGCAGAATCGATGCCCGGCTGGGGCCGCCGCGCCGCCGAGGACGCGCTCGCCGAGACCGGCACCGACATGACCCGGTTCCGGACCGGCGCGCACCTGGCCTCCTGGGCCGGGCGCACCCCGCTGGACAACTCCTCCGGCAAGCGCAAGGGGAAGGCCAAGTCCAAGAAGGGCAACCGGTACCTCGGCGGCCTGCTCGGCGAGACCGCCATCGCCGCCGGCAAGACCCAGACCCGCGAAGGCGCCCGGTACCGGCGGCTGTCCCGCCGCCGCGGCAAAGCCAAAGCCCTGGTCGCCGTCGGCAACACCCAGCTGAAGGTCTACCACGCGCTGCTGTCCAGCCCCGGCACGCGATATGAGGACCTCGGCCCGGACTACTACGAGCGCCGCGCCGAGGTCAGCCGGCAGGTCCGCCACCACGTCGGCAAGCTCGGCGCCCTCGGCTTCGACGTCACCCTCTGCCGCATCCCCGAACCCGGACCCGAGCCGGGCGGAACCGGGAACAGCCAAACCGCCTGACCCATAACGCCCCTGCAGACCCTGGCCGGCCCGTGATGGTGGGGGTCCGCTGCCGCGCGCCCAGCTGAGGTCCATTTTTCGGGTCAGCTGGCTACGTTGGGAGCCTTTCCCCGAAGCGCCGCGCTTATGAAGCGGCCGAACGTGGGCCGCCCAGCCGAGGCCAGGCGGCTCTCCCGGTCGAGGACGAGCTCCTGCGCGGCGAGATGATCAGAATGGGCCTGGCCGAGCTGCGCGGCCAGTGCTGTCTTGCGCTGGTCGAGCGACGTCCGGTCGGCCTGATGCCGCGTGTCCATGTCGATCTGTGCCGCGCTCAGCTCTCGCTGTATCTCAGCGGTCCGGTCAGCGATTTGCGCTGTAGCGCGAGCACGCTGCTCTTGCAGGCTGCGCTCCTGCGCCGTGAATTCTGCATCGACGGCGTTCATCTCTGGCGCCGGCAGTGCGGAAGGCTGAGAGATCATGGCACTCGCGACCTGAGTATGGCGCCATTGCTCGCGAGCTTCGTAATAGTCGCAGGTCTATTGGTGTGCTGGCTGATCCAGTGAGTGAGCGTGCACCCCTTTACCCAGTTCATGCGCAGAATCGGATACTGGGAAGCCTCTACCTGAATTCCCTGCGGGATATACTGAAAATCCGTCGCCCACCACGGTTTCAGGGTGCTCAGCCGGGCGCTGATACGCTCGTAGCGTTCCATTTGATGCGGCACTCGCCGGGTGAAGCATTTTACTGCGTATTCGTGTCCAGAAGCTGAAGTCATCGGGAAGACGGCAGCAGAGTTACCGGAAATCATTTTGGGCAGCCCCATCGCCATCTGCTCAACCGAGGCCGACCTCAGGTCCGAATCTGAAAAGCACCGATCCGGATGCTGCACCGCTTCCTGGTACTGGAATCCGCTGGGGAACGACTCCGGCTTAGCCATGCCGGCGGCTCACCAGACGTCCATGTGCACGAGGGTCACATCGTCATTGTGGAGCCCGTCCGTCCGCCTGGCCTCCGATACCCATTCCGCGAACCCGGTCTCAGTGAGATCCCGCAGGGTTTCCCAGGGCCTGCCGCCGTCTTCGACGCACGCGATGAACCAGGCCGCCATTGCATCCGTGCAGATGAAGAAATCATCGCCTTCGGCCACGGCGCCCTCGGCGAACCGGACATTATCCGCGATCACGACCAGGTCGTGACCCTGCAGTGCGCCGCTTAAAGCACTCTGCACTGACCGGCCGCCATAGCCGAGAACCGAGGCGTGGAAATAGTCGCGTACGCCTTCTTCCTTGGCGCACCGGATGGCAACCTCTGTGAGCAAGCGATTCAGGGAGTCCGCGACCATATCCGACTTGCGGAGCCTGGCTTCGCCGATGGTGTCAACCATTGACGCTGACTGATCAATAAGGAAGAGAAAACAAGATGGGTTGGTGCGGCTGACCTCGGCTGTGTACGGCACGGGAGCCCCCTCGCTTCGCTGATCCGCACGTTGCTCGTGGTCAGCGCGATACAGAAGTGAAACGCGCTGATCTCAACTAAGAAACATCTTCGCAGAGAGCACGACGCTCCGGTAGCTGGCACGACATGGCGTGCTGGCGGAGTGCTGGAGGTTGAGCCAGCCCGAGGCGTTTACGCGTTACCCGTGAACTAATTGACCTTGAAATCTTCGCTTCCTGCCCAACAAACGGCCCGGCATAGTGAGCGCCGTCTCGGGCAGAGATGGAGGAGGATCATGTTCCTCGATGACGAGGACCTGCGCCGATCGGGAGCAGGCGCGGCGACCGGTAAGGTCCGGCCCGGTGATTACGTGCGTATCTGAACGGGAGATTCTGCCACTGGTCAATTACCCGGTGTGAAGTCGATCCGGTCGGCCAACTCGCCCCGGCCGACCAGGACCGTGGCCACCATCTGCGGCGGGAACAGGCCGTGAGCCACGACCCCGGGCGTCGATGACAACCAGACGGCTAGCGCCGCCGGGTCCTCGACCGGCCCGTGGTAATCGGCGATCACGCCGCCGTCCGGGCTCAGCGGGACGTCACGCAGCGAAGCCGGGCCGACCCGGCGCAGGGTGGCGCGCAGCCCGAAGGACAGCAGCTCAAGGGGGACAGGGGCGTGCAGGGCCGGGACGGGCTTGGAGGAGTCAGCGATAACGACGAACCGGTCCGCGGCCCCGGCCACGATCTTCTCCCGGGTGTGGGCGCCGCCGCCCCCCTTGACCAGCCAACCGTCTGGAGCGACCTGGTCCGCGCCGTCGATGGTGATGTCGAACCGGTCGATGCTCGTGACGTCCTCGATCCTGAGGCCCAGTTCGCGCGCGGCATGCTCGGTGCGCGGCGACGTGGCGGCGCAGACGATGTCAAGGGATCGCTTGGCCAGGGCCGGGAGCAGGTACGCCACGGTCGAGCCGGTGCCAAGGCCGATGGTCATGCCGTTCTCGATCAGATCCGCGGCCGCTTCCGCGGCAACCTGCTTCTCTCGCTCAATGCTCATGACCGCATGCCTCCCGGTGGTCATCGTTACTGGACACCACCGTACGATCAGCTGGCACAACGGACGTGACGGCCTGCCAGGCTCGTCGGGATCGTAATGTCGCCTGCCGATGCCACGCCGTCGCTGGCAGTCGCCATTTCTAGCGACGCCCGGCCCTGTCTGGCGACGGGCCGACCCTGTATGGCCTGCAACGTGAGGTGTGACCAAGAGGCTGGAGGAGCATCTACCCGGTTTAGCTGGGCTTGTGCGGAGCCTCTGGATCTCCCTGGTGCTGGCGTTCTGGCCGCGGCAAGCCGTCCAGCCCGGAGGCTGCCTTGATCAGCAGGTCCAGAGCGGCACGCAGGTCAGCGTGGGCATTGATGATGTCGGTCCGGGCGCCGGAGTAGTAACCGGGTTGCTTGGCACGTTCGGTCACCGAGCCGAGCGTCTGCCAGGCGGCGGCTAGCGCGGTCTCCAGGCTGATGCCGACGTCACGACCGCCCGAGCACAAACCAGGTCACCCATCCGCGGGCGAACGAGGAACAGCCCGTGCGGGCTCAAGCTTGCGCTGGGCCGTCCCTCAGGGTGGCATCGAGAGGGCGCTTGAAAAGATGGTAATCAAAACTATCGCAGCTTTCCTTAACGCTCAGGGCGGTGTACTTCTCATCGGGGTAGCCGACAATGGTAGCCTTCTTGGGCTAGAGGGAGATTACCGCTCCCTGCGCGACCGAGATGGTTTCGAGCTACATTTGCGTAGGACTGTTAGCAATGCCCTCGGCGAGGCCATTCACGCTTTTGTGACTGTTACGTTTCATGATATTGGCGGCAAGGATGTGTGTCAGGTAACGGTGCAGCCATCAGATCATCCAGTTTATGCCGAATTGAATAAGGAGACGATTTTTTACCTCCGAGTCGGTAATGCCACGAATGCGCTGGCGGTGGACGAAACAGTGAAATATGTCGCGACGCGTTGGGGTTAAGGGCCGTAGCCCGTTCCTGCGCGGGATGGAGGCCTTGATGTTGTGGGGCCCCCGGGCCAGCGGCTCGCGCCTTGCCTCTCCTAGGGGCCACGTCGAGGATAACGAGTCGCAGGCGCAGGCCGCGATCTGGGAGGTCGAGAGCAGAATTCGAGCGGCAAGTCAGTCGTATTGAAGCCCTTGCCGGCCTTGTTCTCCCGGGCAAACTGCTGCCCCGACCTGATATCCACCGTTCCTCCGTTGAATGCTCGGGTCCGGCCCGGGCTCCGGAACACGCGAGCGAGTCCGTCAAGCCGAGCGAGAGCCGTCAAGCGAGGAAAGGCTAGCGAAAAGCCCGGAGGCCAGAAGGGGAAACACCAAGCTCAGGCGTCGCGGAAGCGGAAGATGAGGGCGCCGATGGTGAGTGCTCCGGCGGCCCACAGAGCGAGCACGCCGAGGCCCTGCCAGGGGGTGAGCGGCAGGCTGCTCAGGTTTGCCGTGGCCTGGATGTAGAGGCCGGCGGTCATCGGCCCGATCTGCTCCAGGTGCCGTTGCCAGTGCTGGTTGCTGACCACGCTGGTCACGAGCGGGAACACGTACAGCAGGCCGAGGACGACCCCGATCGCCACCGCCGATTCCCCGCACGGCGGTCGCGACGCCGAGGCTGAGCAGCGCGATCAGGGCGAGGTAGAGGACCGAGCCGCAGGCGGCCCGCAGCACTGGCCCGTTGCCCAGGGACAGCGGCGGGTAGCCGTGCGCCGGGGTGAAGCCGTGGCCGGGCAGGATCAGCCGTCCGGCCAGCACGCACGCCAACACGGCCACGGTGCTCACCGCGAGGACCAGGCCGGTGATGAGCGCGGCCTTGGCGGCCAGCACCGTCAGGCGGCGCGGCATCCCGGTCAGCGTGATGCGGATCATGCCGGTGCTGTACTCGCCGCTGATCGCCAGCACGGCGATGATCGCGACGATCGCCTGGCACCAGTCGCTCCGACCCGGATCTTCGCCTGACGGCTGCCGGTGGCATGACAAAGCTGGCTGACCGCTTTGAGGCCAAGCACCTAGTCGAGCGGCGCCCCAACCGGCCGACCGCCGCTCTGTCATCGTCGCCCCCACGGAACACGGGCAAGCGCTGGTGCCACAGCCGGGCCAGTCTTCGGCCGCATCACCAAGCAGTTCTTCAACGGCTTCAGCACCGACGAAATCAGTGTCGTCACCACCATGCTGGAACGCATGCGCGACAACCTCGCCAGTGGTGCCACCACGCGCCTGGCATAAACAGGACCGAAACCTCCAGCCGGACTGCGCGCGGTCGGCGGGCCAGACTGCCCGATTGGCCAGGAAGCAGCACCGCCGATACCACCAAGAACACCCAGCGCGCAACCGAAGCTTCTATAACCTCGCCCCAGAACCAGTCACTTCAGAAGAGCCGCACCCGAATCAGATTACTACCAATTAAGCGTCAGAAGTTAGCCGCATATACGGCAAATGAGTACAGAAACCTCACCGTACCGCACCCACCGCCATAAGGACTGTTGCCGAATCAGGTCGGTGCGCGCGGCAGGCGTCGCGGAGGGGCCAGCCGGCCGCGATCCATACACGCAGAAGGAAACCGGGTGAATAATAGGAGGAATGGGACAACACAATGTCTTCCTTCTCGGAATTGGTTGCTTCACTGCATAGACTTGTGCAATCGTCGCTACGATTGCACCAACTCGTGCGATCGTCGTAACGATAGGGGTTAGTATGCGTAAGTTTTCTGTCGTCGTAGCGGCAACTGTTGGAGGCATGCTCCTGCTGCCGGGCGTCGCCCTGGCGGATGGTGGCTGGCAGCCTGTTTCGGATCAGGATGTAGCGCCCTCTTCCCTGGGTCCCGCCTGCGACTACCACGCAGGATTCGCGCCAACCGACACCATCAGCGTCACGGTCAAGAGAAATCGGCGAGAGGCCATGGCGACGACTTCCGGTGACGTTACGACCACGCGGACCAGGGGCACGCTCGTCCTGACCTTCGCGCACGTGGACGCGAACGGCAAAGTAATCAAGACTGTCACCGAAGACGTCAGTGGGCCGACCACGCAGACCAGCAATTCGAGCACTACCGTTGGCCAGTTCGTGGGCGACGGCAATAACTGGGAAGCCTTTGGGCCAAATGGCCGGATAAACACTAACGAGCCAGGCCTCGTGTTCACGAGCGGTCACGTTGTCGTCGACTTTACCGGCATTACAGCAACGAGCTTCTCGCTAAGAGGTAGGCAGGAGGATGGCTGCCGGCTGCTGTCCGGCAGGTGACCCTGGATTTCAGGAAGGGCCGGGCAGAGTGCGGGCCGCTGTCTCATGCCACCCCGTGCTCCTGTGGCATCGGCGGTGCTTCGGCGGGGGCGAAGGCGGGGGTGTGCTGTGTCTTCGGCGGTGTGATGGCGAGCGCGCTGAGCGCGGCCAGTAGCGCGAAGCCGGCGCAGGCGGCGAGCGCAGGCTTGAAGCCGTCGGTGACGCTTGCGGGCGTGCTGAGGTTTCCGTAGTCGGCGAACACGGCGCTGGCGACGGCGATCGCGAAGACGGCGCCCAAGCGCTGCATCATGTAGTTGATTCCTGATGCTTTTCCCAGCTCGCGCGGGGCGACGGCGTTCAGCACGGCGGTGGGCACGGTCGGCAGCGCCATCGAGACGCCGACGCCTGCGATCAGGAGGGCGATGTCCAGCTCGATCCAGTTCGTCGAGAGCGAGCCTGCGATGGCGACCCAGACGAACCCGGCGGTCTGCAAGAAGAGCCCGGTCGCCATGACCGGCCGGCGGCCGATGCGGTCGGAGACG